>NZ_RJNR01000007.1:0-99403 GCF_003942685.1 Streptococcus mitis
GAAGAACGGTTTTCTTGGTTTGAATAGATATTCAATTTTGAGTAGGTATTACTCAGAGTTAAGTGACGATAGCCTAGGAGATACACCTGTACCCATGCCGAACACAGAAGTTAAGCCCTAGAACGCCGGAAGTAGTTGGGGGTTGCCCCCTGTGAGATATGGAAGTCGCTTAGCTCTAGGGAGTTTAGCTCAGCTGGGAGAGCATCTGCCTTACAAGCAGAGGGTCAGCGGTTCGATCCCGTTAACTCCCATTTAAGCGGGTGTAGTTTAGTGGTAAAACTACAGCCTTCCAAGCTGTTGTCGCGAGTTCGATTCTCGTCACCCGCTTTGAACTTTGTTCAATTACCAAGTTTTTTAACTTGGGCGCGTAGCTCAGGTGGTTAGAGCGCACGCCTGATAAGCGTGAGGTCGGTGGTTCGAGTCCACTCGTGCCCATAAAGTTTGGTCCGTTGGTCAAGGGGTTAAGACACCGCCTTTTCACGGCGGTAACACGGGTTCGAATCCCGTACGGACTATTTTGGAGGATTACCCAAGTCCGGCTGAAGGGAACGGTCTTGAAAACCGTCAGGCGTGTAAAAGCGTGCGTGGGTTCGAATCCCACATCCTCCTTTTGTATTAACGCGGGATGGAGCAGCTCGGTAGCTCGTCGGGCTCATAACCCGAAGGTCGTAGGTTCAAATCCTGCTCCCGCAATAAGGCTCGGTAGCTCAGTTGGTAGAGCAATGGATTGAAGCTCCATGTGTCGGCGGTTCGATTCCGTCTCGCGCTAATAAAATTATGGCGGGTGTGGTGAAGTGGTTAACACACCAGATTGTGGCTCTGGCATGCGTGGGTTCGATCCCCATCACTCGCCTATTTTATATTATTGGGGTATAGCCAAGCGGTAAGGCAAGGGACTTTGACTCCCTCATGCGTTGGTTCGAATCCAGCTACCCCAGTTACTATTTGCCGGCGTGGCGGAATTGGCAGACGCGCTGGACTCAAAATCCAGTGTCCGCAAGGACGTGCCGGTTCGACCCCGGCCGCCGGTATAGTATAGAGTTAAGGAACGTTGTAAATCTTCGTTCCTTTTTTATATTATTTTTGCTATAATAATAGTTATTTAAATTTTATTTAGATTATGAAAGTGTAGGGAAGTATGTCTCGTTCTATCGATTTATTAAAACATCGGTATTTGAAAAATATTAAAGAAAATCCTGAATTGTTTGTCGGGATTGAGCTGGAATATCCTGTTACAAATCTAGAAGGGGATGCTACAGATGTTGAAGTTATCAAGCACTTATTCCGATATTTAGTTTCTGCTTTGGATTTAACTGTAGAAAAGGTTGATGATTTTGGAAATCCTATTCAGTTAGTTGATCCAGTAAGTCAGGATGCTATTTTATTTGAAGTTTCCTATACCACGATAGAGTTTGCATTTGGTAAGGCTGAAACGATACAAGAAGTTGAAGAACGTTTTAGTATTTATATGGAAGCAATCCAGAAGAAGTTAGCTGAATCAAATCATGCTATTGTTGGCTGTGGCATTCATCCTAACTGGGATAAAAATAAGAATTGTCCAGTTGCTTATCCACGTTATCAAATGTTGATAGACTATTTGAGTTTGAGTAGGAATGTGACTGAGTCAGACTTACATCAATTCCCTGAATATGGTGCTTTTATCTGTGGGAGTCAGGTTCAGTTAGATGTTTCAAAGTCTAACTATTTACGGGTAATTAATGCTTTTACCCAAATTGAAGCAGTGAAGGCTTATTTATTTGCAAACTCTGAGTTTACAGGTGCAGATTGGGATACAAAAATCTCAAGAGATATTTTCTGGGAAGAATCTATGCATGGTATCTATCCAGAGAATGTTGGTGTCAATGCTAGTCTCTTTAAAGATGAGGATGATTTTTTTGATTATCTAGATCATTCTGCAATTTTTACTGCGGAACGTGATGGACAAACCTATTATTTTTATCCGATTCAGGCTAGGGACTATTTGGCTATACCTGAAATCCAAGCATATGCGCTTAATGGGGATGAGATTATTATTTATCCTCAAGAGAAGGATTTTGAAACCCATCGTAGTTATCAGTACCAAGACTTAACGACTCGCGGAACAGTTGAGTTTCGTAGTGTGTGTACTCAACCTCTAGATAGAACCTTCGCTTCAGCAGCTTTTCACTTGGGACTGTTAGTTAATTTAGATAAGTTAGAAGCTTATTTAGAAACAGCACCTTTCTTTAAAGAATTTGGGCGAAATTATAAGTTTTTAAGACGGCAATTTTCTAAGAAAAAGCTTACAGATGAGGAAGAAGCTGGGATTATTGAATTTTCCAAAGACTTACTCCTGCTAGCTGAGGAAGGACTGGAGATGAGAAATAAGCAAGAAACGATCTATTTACAGCCTTTGAAAGAAGAATTGGGCCTATAATTTCTCTTATAAAGGGAGAATTTTCTGAAAAATCATGATATAATGGAAGAGACTATAGATAAAGGATAGAGAGTAATGACATTAGTTTATCAATCAACGCGTGATGCCAACAATACAGTAACTGCTAGCCAAGCTATTTTGCAAGGTTTGGCGACGGACGGCGGTTTGTTTACACCGCTTACTTATCCAAAGATAGATTTGGACTTTGACAAATTGAAAGATGCTTCTTACCAGGAAGTTGCTAAGTTAGTTTTGTCAGCATTTTTAGATGACTTTACAGCTGAGGAGTTGGACTACTGTATCAACAATGCTTACGATAGCAAATTTGATACTCCAGCTATCGCACCATTAGTGAAATTAGACGGGCAATATAACTTGGAACTTTTCCATGGTTCAACAATTGCTTTTAAGGATATGGCCTTGTCTATCTTGCCATACTTTATGACAACAGCTGCTAAGAAGCATGGTTTGGAGAACAAGATTGTCATCTTAACAGCGACATCTGGTGATACTGGGAAAGCTGCTATGGCAGGCTTTGCGAATGTTCCTGGTACTGAGATTATCGTCTTTTATCCAAAGGATGGTGTCAGCAAGGTACAAGAGTTGCAAATGACCACTCAGACTGGTGACAATACTCATGTTATTGCTATTGATGGTAACTTTGATGATGCCCAAACGAATGTGAAGCATATGTTTAACGATGTGGCTCTTCGTGAGAAGTTGGCAGCCAACAAGTTGCAATTTTCATCGGCTAACTCTATGAATATTGGCCGTTTGGTGCCACAAATTGTCTACTATGTTTATGCCTACGCTCAGCTTGTTAAAACTGGTGAGATTGTAGCTGGTGAAAAGGTTAACTTCACGGTACCGACAGGAAACTTTGGAAATATCTTGGCTGCCTTTTATGCTAAGAAAATTGGTCTACCAGTTGGCAAATTAATCTGTGCTTCAAATGACAACAATGTTTTGACAGACTTCTTCAAGACACGTGTTTATGACAAGAAACGTGAGTTTAAGGTAACAACTAGCCCATCTATGGATATCCTAGTGTCTTCAAACTTGGAGCGCTTGATTTTCCATCTTTTGAGTAATGATGCGGTTAAGACAGCTGAACTCATGAATGCTTTGAATAGCCAAGGTCAATATGAGTTGACTAATTTTGATACAGAGATTCTTGACCTCTTTGCAGCTGAATATGCGACTGAGGAAGAAACGGCAGCAGAAATCAAGCGTGTTTATGAGTCAGATTCTTATATTGAGGATCCACATACGGCGGTTGCCTCAGCAGTGTATAAGAAATACCAAGCTGCTACTGGCGATGCGACTAAGACGGTGATTGCATCAACAGCGAGTCCATACAAGTTCCCAGTGGTTGCAGTAGAAGCTGTAACTGGAAAATCAGGGCTTGGTGACTTTGAAGCCTTGGCTCAATTACATGACATTTCAGGAGTGGCTGTGCCACCAGCAGTTGATGGCCTTGAAACAGCGCAAGTTCGTCATAAGACAACTGTTGCAGCAACAGACATGCAAGTAGCGGTTGAGGCTTATCTAGGACTTTAAGACAGAGGGAGTAAACTCGGTTGGGAAACCAACTGAGTTTCTTTTCATCAGGAGGAAGGATTGTTTAAGAAAAATAAAGACATTCTTAATATTGCCTTGCCAGCTATGGGCGAAAACTTTTTGCAGATGCTCATGGGGATGGTGGATAGTTACTTGGTAGCCCACTTGGGCTTGATAGCTATTTCGGGTGTATCAGTAGCTGGCAATATTATCACGATTTACCAGGCGATTTTCATCGCTCTGGGAGCTGCTATTTCCAGTGTTATTTCAAAAAGCATGGGGCAGAAAGACCAGTCGAAGTTAGCCTATCATGTGACTGAGGCCTTGAAGATTACCTTACTATTAAGTTTCCTTTTAGGAGCTTTGTCCATCTTCGCTGGGCAAGAGATGATAGGACTATTGGGAACGGAGAGGGCTGTAGCTGAGAGTGGTGGACTCTATCTATCTTTGGTAGGCGGATCGATTGTTCTCTTAGGTTTAATGACTAGTCTGGGAGCCTTGATTCGTGCAACACATAATCCACGTCTGCCTCTCTATGTTAGTTTTTTATCTAATGCCTTGAATATTCTTTTTTCAAGTCTAGCTATTTTTGTTCTGGATATGGGAATAGCTGGTGTTGCTTGGGGGACAATTCTGTCTCGTTTGATAGGTCTTGTGATTTTATGGTCGCAATTAAAGCTGCCTTTTGAGAAACCGACTTTTGGTTTAGATAAGGAACTATTGACCTTAGCTTTGCCAGCAACTGGAGAGCGGCTCATGATGCGGGCTGGAGATGTCGTTATCATTGCCTTGGTCGTTTCTTTTGGAACGGAGGCGGTGGCGGGAAATGCAGTCGGAGAAGTCTTGACTCAGTTTAACTACATGCCTGCCTTTGGCGTCGCTACGGCAACGGTCATGCTGGTGGCCCGAGCGGTTGGAGAGGATAATTGGAATAGAGTAGATAAGTTGAGTAAACAAACCTTTGGGCTTTCTCTGGTCCTCATGTTACCCTTGACCTTCAGTATCTATGCTTTGGGTATACCACTAACTCATCTCTATACGACTGATTCTCTAGCGGTGGAGGCTAGTGTTTTAGTGACACTTTTTTCACTACTTGGTACTCCTATGACGATAGGAACAGTCATCTATACAGCAGTCTGGCAGGGTTTGGGCAATGCTCGGCTTCCCTTTTATGCGACAAGTATAGGGATGTGGTGTATCCGCATTGGGACAGCCTATCTGATGGGGATTGTTCTTGGTTGGGGCTTGCCTGGTATTTGGGCCGGAACCCTTTTGGATAATGGTTTTCGTTGGTTATTTCTACGTTACCGTTATCAGCGTTATATGAGCTTGAAAGGATAGGAAATGCAAAAAACAGCTTTTATTTGGGATTTAGACGGGACTTTATTGGACTCTTATGAAGCGATTTTGTCAGGGATTGAGGAAACTTTTGGTCAGTTTGCTATTCCTTATGATAAGGAGAAGGTGAGAAAGTTTATCCTCAAGTATTCTGTGCAGAATTTGCTTGTACAAGTGGCAGAAGAGCGAAAGCTGGATGTGGAAGTGCTAAATCAAGTGCGTGCCCAGAGTCTGGCTGAGAAAAATGCTCAGGTAGTTTTGATGCCAGGTACGCGTGAGGTGCTAGCTTGGGCAGACCAAGCAGGAATTCAGCAGTTTGTCTATACTCATAAGGGGGACAACGCTTTTACCATTCTCAGAGACTTGGGTTTGGAATCCTATTTTACAGAGATTTTAACCAATCAAAGTGGTTTTGCGCGAAAGCCCAGTCCGGAAGCAGTCGCATATCTGATAGATGAGTATCAGTTGAATCTTGATAATACTTATTATATAGGGGATCGGACTATGGATGTGGAATTTGCCCAGAATAGTGGGATTCAAAGCATCAACTTTTTAGAGTCGTCTTATGAAGGCAATTACAGGATTCAAGCGTTAGCAGATATTCCTCTTATTTTTAAGGTTAAGTGATAAAAATATTGTGTCAGTTTTGTGACAGAGACCTAACAAACTATTTCAAGTAACCGAGTTTGTTACAAGGAATAGACAGTTCTGTTAAATAGGCCCGAGAGGGCTTTTTTTCTGCTTTTTTTGTGTTATCATAGACAGGTACTCATTTGAAAGGAATTTGAAAGAATGAAGAAAAGAATATTATTAGCCTCAACGGTAGCCTTGTCATTTGCCCCAGTATTGGCAACTCAAGCAGAAGAAGTTCTTTGGACTGCACGTAGTGTTGAGCAAATCCAAAACGATTTGACTAAAATGGATAACAAAACAAGTTATACCGTTCAGTATGGTGATACCTTGAGCACCATTGCAGAAGCCTTGGGTGTAGATGTCACAGTTCTTGCGAATTTGAATAAAATCACGAATATGGACTTGATTTTCCCAGAAACTGTTTTGACAACGACTGTCAATGAAGCAGAAGAAATAACGGAAGTTGAAATCCAAACACCTCAAGCGGCTTCTAGTGAAGAAGTGACAACTGCGACAGCAGATTTGACAACCAATCAAGTGACGGTTGATGATCAAACTGTTCAGGTTGCAGACCTTTCTCAACCGATTGCAGAAGCGCCAAAAGAGGTAGAAAATACAAGTACAAAAGAAGTAGCAACAAATTCAGAAGTTGCAGAGACAGTGACTGCTTCAGAAGAAGTGGCACCATCTACAGAGACTTCTGTCTCAGAGGAGCAAACAGCCGAAACAAGTAGTGCAGTTGCAGAGGCAGCTCCTCAGGCAACGACTCCAGCTGATAAGCATGAAATACAAGCAAGCCCTCAAGCTGAATCAGTAGTGGAAGCAACTACAACGCCAGTAGAAGAAAAAGCAACCGAAACAACTACAACAAGTTCAGAAGAAGTAAAAGAAGCCTCATCAAATGAAGCTACAACAGCAGTTTCTACTTATCAACCAGAAGAGACGAAAACAACTTCAGCAACTTACGCAGCTCCAGCAGCTCCAGATTATGCTGGACTTGCGGTAGCGAAATCTGAAAATGCAGGTCTTCAACCACAAACAGCTGCCTTTAAAGAAGAGATTGCCAACTTGTTTGGCATCACATCCTTTAGTGGTTACCGTCCAGGAGATAGTGGAGATCACGGAAAAGGTTTGTCTATCGACTTTATGGTACCAGAAAGCTCAGAACTAGGGGATAAGATTGCGGAATACGCTATTCAAAACATGGCCAGCCGTGGAATTAGTTACATTATTTGGAAACAACGTTTCTATGCTCCATTCGATAGCAAATATGGGCCAGCTAATACTTGGAACCCAATGCCAGACCGTGGTAGCGTGACAGAAAATCACTATGATCACGTTCATGTTTCAATGAATGGATAAACCAGACTTTGTAATATCATTTTGACGAATGAGATCTAGCTTTCATGATAGGAAGCGAGTCTCGTTCGTTTTTTGTTTATCAATTTGAATGGGAAGTTACCATCTTGTAATAATCCAAGCAACATTCTTGCAATCTATTTTAATTTATATTATACTTGATTAGTCAATTATTGATGAATCAATCGAAAAGAGAAAAGAAATGATGGAGATTCAAAATCTGCTTTATCAACTCCGCTTGTCTGAGCAAGCGAGTACGCAATTGTTTGAAAAAAGACTTGGGATTAGTTTGACACGGTATCAGATTTTATTATTTTTGCTGGAGAATTCTCCCTGTAATCAAATAGCGGTTCAGGAGCGTTTGAAGATTGATCAGGCCGCCTTGACACGACATTTCAAGATTTTGGAAAAGGAAGGTTTGGTGGAGCGTCATCGCAATCCTGAAAATCAGCGGGAAGTGTTGGTAGAAGCTACGAAGTATGCCAAGGAGCAGTTAGTGGTGAATCCACCTCTGCAGCATATCAAGGTTAAGCAAGAGATGGAAAGTATCTTAACAGAGTCTGAAAGAACAGAACTCAGCCGTTTAGTAAATAAATTGGTTTTGGGTATTGAAAATATAGAAATTTAAGGAGAAATAGATGTCAATTATGACAATCATTTTAGCAACGATTGTTGCTTTGGAGCATTTTTACATTTTTTATTTGGAAAGTATTGCAACGCAATCAGATGCGACTAGTCGTGTTTTTAAGATGGATAAGGAAGAACTGGCTCGTCCGTCAGTAACTTCATTGTTTAAAAATCAAGGAATCTATAATGCTCTGCTAGGAGTCTTTCTCTTGTATGGCATTTATTTCTCACAGAATTTAGAAATTGTGACTATTTTTGTCTTGTTTGTGATTGGTGCTGCGGCTTATGGCTCTCTCACAGCAGATAAAAAAATTATTTTAAAGCAAGGCGGACCAGCTATTTTTGCCTTGATTAGTATTTTACTTTTTAAATAAAATCAAAAGGTCAATCCTAGTCTCGCTAGTCCTTTTCACTCCAGAATAAGGGAAATATGTTATACTTGTTTTATTGTCGGAAAAAGAGTTTCATGGAATTGGTTGTAAGGAGTTAGAAATGAAAGTATTAGTGACAGGTTTTGAGCCCTTTGAAGGGGAAAAGGTCAATCCAGCTTTGGAAGCCATTAAAGGTTTACCAGCTGAAATCCATGGTGCGGAGGTTCGTTGGCTAGAAGTACCGACAGTCTTTCACAAATCGGCTCAAGTATTGGAAGAAGAGATGAACCGCTATCAACCGGACTTTGTCCTTTGTATCGGCCAAGCAGGTGGAAGGTCTAGCTTGACACCTGAACGAGTGGCCATTAACCAAGACGATGCACGCATTCCTGATAACGAAGGTAATCAGCCGATTGATCTTCCCATTCGCCCAGACGGTGCTCCGGCCTACTTTAGTAGTCTGCCGATTAAAGCGATGGTTCAAGCTATAAAAAAAGAGGGATTGCCGGCCTCTGTTTCCAATACTGCAGGGACTTTTGTCTGCAATCATTTGATGTATCAGGCCCTCTATTTGGCAGAAAAGAAATTTCCCCATGTTAAGGCAGGTTTTATGCACATTCCTTATATGATGGAACAGGTGGTGAATCGACCGACCACTCCAGCTATGAGTTTAGTGGACATTAGGCGAGGGATAGAAGCGGCAATCGGCGCCATCATCGAACATGGAGATCAAGACCTCAAGTTGGTAGGTGGAGAAACTCATTGATAGAAAAAAGCTTGAGGGGCCACCTTCAAGCTTTTGGACGTTTTCGAGCCAATACTGCTCGGTAAAAAATCATTTTATTGATTTGAATGTAGGGTAGGAGTGAGAAACTAGCAATCCCAAAAGTAATCCAATTGAGGAAGTACCAAGGAAGGAGTTGTAAGTCTAGGACAAAGCGCTGAAATTTGTAGCCTTTCATCAGGAAACGGCTGGTCTTAAGGATTTGTCCTGGTTTGGCTTGTCCTAAGTCTAGGGTGTCACAGAGGAGAAATTCTACCTGCGAATAGGCATAGTATTGTGGAATATAGAGACTATTTCCGACAATCATCAAGAGGATACTTGCTAGAAAGTAGAGACCAAATGTCATGAGGAAACGCTCGGTTTCAATTGACGTAAGATCCAGATTGGGAAACTCAGGATGAAGGGCAACGAATTTCTTTGCAAGAAAGCTACTGTAAAAGAGGAAGTAAATCCCGAGCAAACTAGGAATGCTCCATAAAAAGAGATAGAAGCGTTTGAGAAGGAGAGTTAAAAAGGTTTGTGAAAAGTGCTCTTCGTTAAAGAGAGTGAGACTATTTTTGACGGATAGTTCTGTATCTGGATTCTTGATGAGTTTCAGCGTTGTATAGACGGAACTGGTTAGAAGTATCGTCCCGATAAAGGAGACTAATAGTGGAAAAAGGTAAGCTTGGAATACATGACCAAGCACGCTTAAAAAGGGTTGCTCTAAAATAGACTCGTTGATACGCTCTAAGGGATTGAGGAAGCCAGACAAAATGACCAGCATGCTAGGTAAGAGATAGACGAGAAAGAGGCGGGGATTTTCAGATTGAAATTGTCTGGCCTGCAGACGAATGGTTTTTAAATCAATTTTTGGGTATTTCATTCTCTCATTATACCATAGTTCGTGACAGTTCCAGCTTTTTTTGATAAAATCATACAGTATGCCCTTGGGCACAAAGTATGAACTGGGACTGTCTTTCCCAGCTTCGGAGGTAAAAAATGTCAGATTCACCAATCAAATATCGTTTGATTAAGAAAGAAAAACACACAGGAGCTCGCCTGGGGGAAATCATCACTCCCCATGGTACCTTCCCAACACCTATGTTTATGCCAGTTGGGACACAAGCCACTGTCAAAACTCAGTCGCCTGAAGAATTGAAGGAGATGGGTTCGGGAATTATCCTGTCAAACACCTATCATCTCTGGCTTCGTCCTGGAGATGAACTCATCGCTCGCGCAGGTGGTCTCCACAAGTTCATGAATTGGGACCAGCCTATCTTGACAGATAGTGGTGGTTTCCAGGTTTATTCTCTAGCAGATAGCCGAAATATCACAGAAGAAGGAGTAACCTTTAAAAACCATCTCAATGGTTCTAAGATGTTCCTATCGCCAGAAAAAGCTATCTCTATTCAGAATAATCTAGCCTCAGACATCATGATGTCTTTTGACGAATGTCCCCAGTTTTATCAGCCTTATGACTACGTGAAGAAATCAATCGAGCGTACCAGTCGTTGGGCTGAGCGTGGTTTGAAGGCTCATCGTCGTCCGCATGACCAAGGATTATTTGGAATTGTGCAAGGGGCAGGATTTGAAGACCTGCGTCGCCAATCAGCTCATGACCTTGTCAGCATGGATTTCCCAGGTTATTCTATAGGTGGTTTGGCAGTGGGAGAAACCCACGAAGAGATGAATGCGGTTTTGGACTTTACAACCCAATTGTTGCCTGAAAACAAACCTCGCTATTTGATGGGTGTGGGAGCGCCAGATAGCTTGATTGATGGGGTGATTCGTGGAGTGGATATGTTTGACTGTGTCTTGCCGACTCGTATCGCTCGTAATGGGACTTGTATGACCAGTCAAGGTCGTTTGGTTGTCAAAAATGCTCAGTTTGCTGAGGACTTTACGCCACTGGATCCTGAGTGTGATTGCTACACATGTAAGAACTATACACGCGCTTATCTTCGTCACCTGCTCAAGGCTGATGAAACCTTCGGTATCCGCTTGACTAGCTACCACAATCTTTACTTCTTGCTTAACCTGATGAAGCAAGTGCGACAAGCCATCATGGATGACAATCTCTTGGAATTCCGTGAGTATTTTGTTGAAAAATATGGCTATAATAAGTCAGGCCGTAATTTTTAAACTGGAATTGATATAAGCTAAAAATCCTAAGTTTTCTCTTGGGATTTTTCTTCTTTTTTTGATAGAATAAAGTGTATAATGAAAGGGAGAATAAACTCGTATGCGCATTAAATGGTTTTCCTTGATTAGGATTACAGGTTTACTTTTGGTACTCTTGTATCATTTCTTTCAGACTATCTTTCCTGGAGGATTTTTCGGGGTAGATGTCTTTTTCACGTTTTCAGGCTTCCTGATTACGGCTCTACTCATCGAAGAATTTTCTAAAAATCATGAGATTGACTTGATAGGATTTTTTAGGAGACGCTTTTATCGGATTGTGCCACCTGTGGTGTTGATGGTCTTGGTAACCATGCCCTTTACCTTTCTAGTTCGCCAAGATTATGTGGCTGGAATTGGGGGTCAAATTGCGGGTGTCTTAGGCTTCATGACCAACTTCTATGAACTTCTAACAGGAGGAAGTTATGAATCTCAGTTCATTCCTCATTTGTTTGTTCATAATTGGAGCTTGGCTGTTGAGGTTCACTACTATATCCTCTGGGGCTTGGCAGTTTGGTTCTTATCCAAACAGGCTAAATCAAATGGTCAGTTGAAGGGAATGGTCTTTCTCTTGTCTGCTGCTGCCTTCTTGATCAGCTTCTTCTCTATGTTTATTGGTAGTTTTCTAGTAACTTCTTATTCTTCTGTTTACTTCTCCAGTTTAACTCATATCTATCCATTCTTTTTGGGAAGTGTGTTAGCAACGATTGTAGGCGTTCGTCAGACGACTTCCCTAGTTAAGCAATTGGATAAAATCTGGGATTTACGCAAGACCCTTTTGGTTTTTGGAGGAGGTTTTGGATTCTTACTCATTTTGACCTTCTTTGTCAAATTTACCTATCTCTTTGCCTATCTTATGGGCTTCTTGCTTGCCAGCCTTGCAGCCCTTGCTATGATTCTGGCGGCGCGTGTCTTACATGAAAAGACTCCTAACATGCAGGAGCCAAAGATGATCAGCTTTTTAGCGGATACTAGCTATGCGGTTTATCTTTTCCATTGGCCTTTCTATATCATTTTCTCACAGTTGACATCAAATCTTCTTGCTGTGTTACTGACTTTGTTTTTTTCTTATGGATTTGCCAGCCTGTCATTTTATGTGCTGGAACCTTGGATTGCGGGAAAGAACACACCTATTATACAAGCCCTTCGTCCCCTGCCTCATATTCACACAATCCTTGCAGCAAGTACTGGAATCTTGGCCTTCATTGTCTTCTTAGTAACTTTGCTGGCACCACAAGTGGGAGCTTTTGAGACAGACTTAACTGTCAATGGCTTGAAGCAAGCTGCAACAAATATTAGCCAGACCAAGGTGATGACAGAACGAGCAGAAGCTGATAGTTTAGGAATTGCTGATGGCACTATGTTAATTGGTGATTCGGTAGCACTAAGAGCTAATACAGCCTTGCAGACAGCCCTTCCTGGAGCACAGATTAATGCACAAGTCAGCAGAACAACCAAGACCGCCAACGAAATCATGCTCAACAATAGCCAGAATAAATTTCTACCAAAGATGGTGGTTATTGCAACTGGGGTAAATAATCCTGAAAATTACAAGGAAGACTGGGATAGTATCGTAAAAAATCTTCCTAAGGGCCACCATATGGTTTTGGTGACTCCTTATGAGGGAGATAAGACAAAAGAGACCTATGCAATCGTTGAGAAAGAGGCTGCCTATATGAGAGAATTGGCAGAGAAGACTCCTTACATCACGATAGCAGATTGGAACCAAGTTGCGAAAGAGCATCCAGAGATCTGGACTGGAACAGACCAAGTCCATTTTGGAAGTGACAATAGTAAGATTGAAGCAGGAGCTAAATTGTATGCAGATACCATTGCTACAGCCTTGCAAACAGCTCAAGACAAGCCAGTCAAATCAAAATAACTTGTATTAAAAAGAGAAGAGTTGGAGAAATCCAGCTCTTTTAAAATATCTCTAGAAAATAGGTCTATACCATTTACAAATGAATCAGAAAGGTTTATAATGTAATTGACATAATAAATATCAAAAGTAATCTTTTAAGGAGGTCATTATTATGCCTAATTACGTTAAAGCGGATCAGTTTTTCTATCCATTTGGCATTCGTCGCGGTGGGTACTTAGAACTTGTTGATGGCAAATTTGGGAAACATGTGGATCAAATTCCTGAAGGAGCAGAGGTTCTTGACTATACTGGTTATAGCATTGCACCAGGTCTTGTGGATACTCATATTCATGGATATGCAGGTGTAGATGTGATGGACAACAACATTGAAGGTACATTGCATACTATGAGTGAAGGACTTCTTAGTACCGGTGTTACCAGTTTCTTGCCCACAACTTTAACAGCCACTTATGAGCAATTGCTTGCAGTCACTGAAAATCTTGGAAACCATTATAAAGAAGCAACAGGTGCTAAGATTCGTGGGATTTATTATGAAGGTCCATATTTCACAGAAACTTTTAAGGGGGCACAAAATCCAACTTATATGAGAGACCCGGGTGTTGAGGAGTTTCATTCTTGGCAGGATGCTGCAAAAGGGATGCTAAATAAAATCGCTATTGCACCAGAACGTGATGGGGTGGAAGATTTTGTACGTACTATTACAGGTGAAGGTGTGACAGTTGCACTTGGACACTCAGATGCGACATTTGAACAAGCTAAGAAGGCAGTTGATGCTGGAGCTAGTGTATGGGTACATGCCTATAATGGGATGCGTGGTTTAACACACCGCGAACTAGGTATGGTAGGAGCTATGTATGAGCTCCCACATACTTACGCAGAATTGATTTGTGATGGTTATCACGTAGATCCAAAAGCCTGCGAAATTCTTATCAAACAAAAAGGAACTGAAAATATTGCTCTTATCACAGACTGTATGACAGCGGGTGGATTGGAAGACGGCGACTACATGTTGGGAGAATTCCCAGTTGTCGTTGCAAATGGAACTGCTCGTCTCAAATCTACAGGTAACTTGGCAGGTTCTATTCTCAAACTCAAAGACGGTTTGAAGAATGTGGTTGACTGGAACATTGCCTCTCCACACGAAGCAGTTATGATGGCAAGCTTCAACCCAGCTAAATCCGTTCATATTGACGATGTCTGTGGTCAAATCCGTGAAGGCTATGACGCGGACTTTATCGTACTAGATAAAGATTTGGAATTGGTAGCAACCTATCTAGATGGCGTGAAACGTTATCAAGCATAAGATAGAAAGTAGAAGTTAAAGACTGATTTCTTTTCAGGTTTTATAAAGAATAAATTGCACCCCAAAAGTTAGATTTTTTCCGACTAACTTTCGGGGTGTTTTCGTTATGTGTAAAACAGAACTAAATTCACTAGGTAAATTATTCATCTAACTTTTTTGGGGGAGTACTGTTGTGAGGATTTTTTAATTTCCTTAAATGAGTAGTAAGAATACAAATAAGAAAATTCTTTGTTGTCTTAAAGTGGCTTCCTTTTGTCTTTAGAAAACACCTCTAAGTATGGTAAAATAGTAGGAGAATAATGTGAGGAAAATGAATGTCAAATAGTTTTGAAATTTTGATGAATCAATTGGGGATGTCTGCTGAGATGAGACAGGATCCTGCTTTATCACAGGCTGATATTGAGCGAGTTGTGCTTCATAAAATTAGTAAGGTATGGGAGTTTCATTTCGTATTTTCTAATATTTTACCGATTGAAATCTTTTTAGAAATAAAGAAAGGTTTGAGGGAAGAGTTTTCTAAGACAGGCAATAAAGCTGTTTTCGAAATCAAGACTCTATCTCAAGAATTTTCAAATCAACTCTTGCAGTCCTACTATAGAGAGGCTTTTTCTGAAGGGCCATGTGCTAGTCAAGGTTTTAAGTCTCTTTATCAGAATTTGCAAGTTCGTGCGGAGGGCAATCAACTCTTTATTGAAGGCTCTGAGGCGATTGATAAGGAACATTTTAAGAAGAATCATCTTCCTAATTTAGCCAAACAGCTTGAAAAGTTTGGTTTTCCAACTTTTAATTGTCAAGTAGAGAAAAATGATGTGCTGACCCAAGAGCAGGAAGAGGCCTTTCATGCTGAAAATGAGCAGATTGTTCAAGCGGCCAATGAGGAAGCACTCCGTGCTATGGAACAACTAGAACAGATGGCACCTCCTCCAGCGGAAGAGAAACCAGCCTTTGATTTTCAAGCCAAAAAAGCTGCAGCTAAACCCAAGCTGGACAAGGCGGAGATTACTCCTATGATCGAAGTGACAACGGAGGAAAATCGTCTGGTCTTTGAAGGGGTTGTTTTTGATGTAGAGCAAAAAGTGACCAGAACAGGGCGTGTTTTAATCAATTTTAAAATGACGGACTATACTTCAAGTTTTTCTATGCAAAAGTGGGTTAAGAATGAGGAAGAGGCTCAGAAGTTTGATCTCATTAAAAAGAATTCTTGGCTCCGAGTCCGTGGGAATGTGGAGATGAATAACTTCACACGCGATTTGACTATGAACGTGCAGGATGTACAGGAAGTTGTTCACTATGAACGGAAGGATTTGATGCCAGAAGGTGAGCGTCGGGTTGAGTTTCATGCTCATACTAACATGTCGACCATGGATGCTCTACCAGAGGTTGAAGAAATCGTTGCGACAGCTGCTAAGTGGGGACACAAGGCGGTTGCCATCACGGACCATGGAAATGTCCAGTCCTTCCCACACGGCTATAAGGCGGCTAAGAAAGCGGGAATCCAGCTGATCTATGGGATGGAAGCCAATATCGTGGAGGACCGTGTCCCTATCGTCTATAACGAAGTGGAGATGGACTTGTCCGAAGCAACCTATGTGGTCTTTGACGTGGAAACGACGGGGCTTTCAGCTATCTATAATGATTTGATTCAGGTTGCGGCCTCTAAGATGTACAAGGGGAATGTTATTGCTGAATTTGATGAATTTATCAATCCTGGACATCCCTTGTCAGCTTTTACTACTGAGTTGACTGGAATTACAGATGACCATGTCAAAAATGCCAAACCACTGGAACAAGTTTTGCAAGAATTCCAAGAATTCTGCAAGGATACGGTCTTAGTTGCCCACAATGCGACCTTTGACGTTGGCTTTATGAATGCCAATTATGAGCGTCATGGTCTGCCAAAGATTAGTCAGCCAGTTATTGATACGCTGGAGTTTGCTAGAAATCTCTATCCTGAGTATAAACGTCATGGTTTGGGGCCTTTGACCAAGCGTTTTGGTGTGGCTTTGGAACATCACCACATGGCCAACTACGATGCGGAAGCGACTGGTCGTCTGCTCTTTATCTTTATCAAAGAGGTGGCAGAAAAACATGGTGTGACCGATCTAGCTAGACTCAACATTGATTTGATTAGTCCAGATTCTTATAAAAAAGCTCGGATCAAGCATGCGACCATTTATGTCAAAAATCAAGTAGGGCTAAAAAATATCTTTAAGCTGGTTTCTCTGTCTAATACCAAGTATTTTGAAGGGGTGCCTCGGATTCCGAGAACAGTTTTAGATGCCCATCGGGAAGGTTTGATTTTAGGTTCAGCTTGCTCTGAAGGTGAAGTTTTTGATGCAGTCGTTTCCCAAGGTGTGGATGCGGCGGTTGAGGTGGCCAAGTATTATGACTTTATCGAGGTCATGCCACCAGCTATCTATGCTCCCTTGATTGCCAAGGAGCAGGTCAAGGATATGGAAGAACTCCAGACCATTATCAAAAGTTTGATAGAAGTTGGAGACCGTCTTGGTAAGCCCGTTCTGGCTACGGGAAATGTCCACTATATCGAACCGGCAGAAGAGATTTACCGTGAAATTATCGTCCGTAGTTTGGGACAGGGGGCTATGATTAACCGAACTATCGGTCATGGGGAACATGCTCAACCCGCTCCTCTTCCGAAGGCTCATTTTCGAACGACTAATGAAATGTTGGATGAATTTGCTTTCTTGGGAGAGGAACTGGCACGTAAATTGGTTATTGAAAACACCAATGCCTTGGCAGATATCTTTGAACCTGTTGAGGTTGTTAAGGGTGATTTGTACACACCTTTTATCGATAAGGCTGAAGAAACAGTCGCTGAGTTGACCTATAAGAAAGCCTTTGAGATTTATGGAAATCCGCTACCAGATATCGTTGATTTGCGAATTGAAAAAGAATTGACTTCCATTTTGGGGAATGGATTTGCCGTGATTTATCTGGCTTCCCAGATGCTGGTGCAACGTTCTAATGAACGGGGCTACTTGGTTGGTTCTCGTGGGTCTGTCGGATCTAGTTTCGTTGCGACCATGATTGGGATTACAGAGGTCAATCCTCTCTCTCCTCACTATGTCTGTGGTCAGTGTCAGTACAGTGAGTTTATCACCGATGGTTCTTACGGTTCAGGATTTGATATGCCCAATAAGGACTGTCCTAAATGTGGTCATAAACTCAGTAAAAACGGACAGGATATTCCGTTTGAAACCTTCCTTGGTTTTGATGGAGACAAGGTTCCTGATATTGACTTGAACTTCTCGGGAGAAGATCAGCCTAGTGCTCACTTGGATGTACGTGATATTTTTGGTGAGGAATATGCCTTCCGTGCAGGAACAGTTGGTACGGTGGCTGCCAAGACCGCTTATGGATTTGTCAAGGGCTATGAGCGAGATTATGGCAAGTTTTATCGTGATGCAGAGGTGGAACGTCTAGCCCAGGGAGCTGCTGGTGTCAAACGAACGACAGGACAACACCCAGGGGGAATCGTTGTTATTCCTAACTACATGGATGTCTATGATTTTACGCCTGTCCAGTATCCAGCAGATGACGTGACGGCTGAATGGCAGACCACTCACTTTAACTTCCATGATATCGATGAGAACGTCCTCAAACTTGATGTATTGGGACATGATGATCCGACCATGATTCGGAAATTGCAGGACTTGTCTGGGATTGACCCTAATGAAATCCCTATGGATGACGAAGGCGTGATGGCCCTCTTTTCAGGGACTGATGTGCTAGGTGTGACTCCTGAGCAAATCGGAACGCCGACGGGTATGCTGGGGATTCCAGAGTTTGGGACCAACTTTGTACGTGGGATGGTAGACGAGACGCATCCGACGACTTTTGCGGAGTTGCTTCAGTTGTCAGGGTTGTCCCACGGTACCGATGTTTGGCTGGGCAATGCCCAAGATTTGATTAAACAGGGAATTGCGGACCTATCAACCGTTATCGGTTGTCGGGACGACATCATGGTTTACCTCATGCATGCTGGCCTCGAGCCTAAGATGGCCTTTACCATCATGGAACGGGTACGTAAGGGCTTGTGGCTCAAGATTTCCGAAGAGGAACGCAATGGCTATATCGAAGCCATGAAGGCTAATAAGGTGCCAGAGTGGTATATCGAATCCTGTGGGAAAATTAAGTACATGTTCCCTAAAGCCCATGCGGCAGCCTACGTTATGATGGCCTTGCGTGTAGCTTACTTCAAGGTTCACCATCCCATTTATTACTACTGTGCTTATTTCTCAATCCGTGCTAAGGCTTTTGATATCAAGACCATGGGTGCAGGTTTGGATGCTATCAAGCGCAGAATGGAAGAAATCGCTGAAAAACGGAAGAACAATGAAGCCTCTAATGTGGAAATTGATCTCTATACAACTCTTGAGATTGTCAATGAAATGTGGGAACGTGGTTTCAAGTTTGGGAAGTTAGACCTCTACCGTAGTGATGCGACTGAATTCATCATTGACGGAGATACACTGATTCCACCATTTGTCGCTATGGATGGTCTGGGAGAGAACGTTGCTAAGCAGTTGGTGCGAGCGCGTGAAGAGGGAGAATTCCTCTCTAAAACAGAATTACGCAAGCGTGGTGGACTCTCATCAACCTTGGTTGAAAAGATGGATGAGATGGGTATTCTTGGAAATATGCCAGAGGATAATCAGTTGAGTTTGTTTGATGAGTTGTTTTAAATAAAACTAGAAAAATAGCAATGCTTTTAAAAAGTTAAAGCTGGTAAGATTAACTATTTTGATTGAGGGGGCTTGAAAATGATGGGAATTGAGGACTTTGGAGTGTGTGATAGAATCAGAATTTGTTAACTAGCTTGATGACTTTAGGAATATTGATATATTTGTAGTGGTTGTTTTCTAAAGGCTATTATTTTAAAAGTGGAGTAAGATACAAGAGAAATTAATAGAGTTGAAGGATAAAGTAATGAAGTATGATAGGCGAAATGCCACCTCAAGTTGGAGTGGGTATAACCATCAAGGAAAAGTTGGGATATTTTTGGCACTAACTGAACTTAGAAAACTTGTAGAAAAAGAGGAAGACTATAGCTCATATGAATTAATCCTTGAAAAAAATGGCGGTGAAGATGTTGAGATTTTTCAAGCTCAAACAGTAGTATCAAGACATCAAGTAAAAGCCAAAAAAGCTGGAAAGTATCCGAATGATTATGCTAATGTTAGAACAATAAATTCTAGACTTCATCCTACAGGATATCAAACCTCGGGTACGAACAGAAATAATAGATTTTTACATGTAATTTGTGAAGTTCGAGGCTGGGATATGGATAAGCAAACATTTCAGCAAACATATAAAAGAGCAGCTTATGTCCCTAATCAGAGTCAAGTTCAACTATATACCTATCCTGATGGTAAAAAATATTGTGATTTAGTAGTAGACAATCAATCGCCTATTGATAATTTTTGCAAAAATGAAATCAAGGAGATTTTGAAATTTTCTAAAAGTTCTTTAGTAGATGATATTGAACATATAGAGGAGACACTGTCTGAGATTAAAGATTTAATTTCTAGACAGATTGTGCAATCACATAGTAATGGGAATGGTGCCTATTCGGTAATATCTTTTCAAGAGATTTTCAACATCATTACTTCGCAAGCGAAGCGCCAGAGACAATCTATTAGGAGAGCAAAGTTAAGTCTTGAAATGTATTGGAATAACATTGTTGAAGATGATGTTGATACGACTGTTATAAATCAAATATTAAATTTACCTGATGACAAATTTGAACAATTGCTGACTGACTTGCATCCAGATGGCGATATTTCTGGTTCAAAAAGGCTGAACGATATTGGTAGATTAATTGATGAAATTAGCATTGAATATATTTTATATAATTTTCTTAAAACTTGTAAACAAGAAAGGCTTTCGTTAGACAGTTTACGGTATAATTTAAATCATGAGTCGCTTAGACTTAGCATGATTCATGCTCCTAAGGGCGCAGAGAGTAGAGTTCGAGATAAAATTATGACTAATGAAAGCTTTATAAGAGCTAGCTTTGATACTGACTATTTGATTAATCTGTGTATCAATGGAAAAAAGTTTTTTGAAGAGAAGCCAATTCATGAAGATGGAAAAGAAAAGTTGCTTGCAGGAGCCCTTGGAGAGGAAAAAAATATAATATTTTCAAATAATTTAGAATATATTGATTATGTGAATACTGTTGAAAAATTGAAAGAGGATTGAAATGAATAGTTTTTTGCAACAGATCTTAGGACAACATAATTTTCATAAATGTGATGAACATTTGGAATTGTGGGGAGGGGACGGAAATGAATTTTTCCTTATTCAAGAATATAATAGGGAGGATTTTAAATCTAGTAGCGAAGGAGGGGAAGATTTTTTTACTTGTGAGCAAACAAATAAGTTGATATCTTGCTTTGAAAAACTTAATGATAATAAAATTAAGAAAAATACCTCCTTATTTGTAACCATAAAAGTTGATGAACTGAAGCAATCATATGAAAGTCTTAGAAGTATGATTATGAAAGTTGAAGAAGATGAATATTATTTTAGAAAGTATGTCATATTATATACCGAGGAAGGATTGAGTAGACTGAACTCAAATATTGAAGATTTGCTAAATTATATTCAGTCTACTTCTCCTGAGGGTGAGTATTTATTTGATAAATTTGAGAGTGATATGTTTTTTGATACTTCTTATTTTATTGCTATGCAACTAATTATTAAATTACCATTTGTTTCTCTTCATCATTCTGATAATCATTTTGAGATAGTTGAAAATAAAATCCAATCACGAATTGAAATGGAAGGGCTAAATGATCATAAAAAGCAGGTAGATGATATTTTAGAAATTTTTAGTGGAGTTGATATTAGGAAACAACTTGAAGATGAAGCTAGTGGTTTGCTGGATAGCTTAAATCAAATTTTAGGAGACTGAACTTGTGAAGATTAGGAAAATTTTACTTTATAATTTCAAGAACTTTAGAAATGAAACAGTTATTGATTTTAGTGATGGAATAACATTTTTAGTGGGACCAAATGGATATGGTAAAACAACAATTTTTGATGCAATTGAGTTAGGGTTAACTGGTAATCTTTCTCGCATTAATAAAGTTACTGCTGAAAATATCGTATATAATAAGCCGTTCTTTCAGAATGAAATTGGTCAGCCGGTAATTATAAAATTGTGGCTAGAAAAAATGAATGGTGACCAACTTGTAATTGTAAGAAAATTAGTAAATAGTTCTACTGATAGTAGCAACTTATTTGCACCTTTGAAGTCTGCCAGTCAGTTTATGTTATTTAGACAAGTGGAAGTAAGCGAGACAAATTTTAGTTCTATAGGTAATACTAGTCTGGAAGAGATTACTCAAAGTTCTATTGATGCATTTTTAGGTATTAATGAGAAATATGAGATAGAAAAAATTTTTAATCTATTTAATTATATTCAACAGGAAGAAACAACCTTCTTTCTAAAGCGAACAGAACAAGAAAGAGGCGATAGTTTATCTTTTTTAGTAAAAACGGATAAAGTAGAGAAGAAAATAAAAGATATTAATACCGTAACAAACGTTATTAATAGAAAGATTAGTGATTTAGAGGGACAATTAAAAAACTTAAAACAGCAAGAACTATCGGATGTCCCTTATCATAGATTATTTAATCATAAGGAATTTGTATTTGATGTTGAAACCCCTTTTTCTATTGCTAATCTGGACAAATTATTAACTTATCAAAATACGTTACAAAATATTATTGATTTTAAGAAGAATTTCTCGATAGAGGAGTATAGTAGAAAGACGGAAAGAGATAAAAGAAAAAAAGATATTACTGGTGATAGGGCTATTAACCAAGTATTATATTTTTCAATGTTATCTCCAAATATTCTTAAATCAAATTCTCAATGGCTGTGGGAAAAGTATTCATTAGACAATCCATTATTATTTGAATATGTGCTTTTAGAGAATTACCTAAAATCATATGAGAGTGTTGTTCATGATTGCAATCGAAGGAAGCAACTAAATACCTACTTGACTAATTTATCAGCGGATATTACTGAGATGACAGAACAGTCCATTACTTATACTCAAAATGATAGATTATCAGGTGATTTTGAATTGCTTCAAATACAAGTGGTTAAATTCCAAAGTCTGAGGAATAATGCTAGCCAAGTAGACAAAAATTTAAGTGAACTACGACAATTAAGGAGTAACTTAGGCAATAAGTTTGACGAGTTGAGACATCGACATATTGATGAAAACAAATGTCCATTCTGTAATTCACAGTTCCAAACATTTGAAGAATTGAAGCAAGCTTATGATAGTTATAAAAATTATCTAACTGAAATTTCGTCTCAAAGTAGTCTGCAATTGCAAGAAGCTCAATTATTGCTGAATGAACGGATCCAGCAACTGAAGCAGAAAATCATTGATGAAATAAATAGCCTTTCAATAGATGTAGATAAAAATTTATTAGATAGGTTACAAGAATTAAAAAATTCGTATCAAAGTTATTCTCAAAATGTCGAAGGTTTTAAAACTTTTATTCAGTCGTACACAATTATGGTGCCATATGAGTTGGGAAGGTTAGAATTTAAAGACTATAACCAGCAGCACCAGTTAAACTGGCAAGAATTTCAATCTAAATTAGTAGTTGATGATGATGTTTACAGTTTGCTAGATAATAATAGTTTGGGAAATATAAAGGAAGAACTGGAGGTCTTAAGAGAAGAATTTCCTGAATTGCAGTTTGAAACATACCAATTAGAATCAAGTTCATATTCGAAGATAAATATGGCGATGATTGATAGTCGATTGCTTGAATTAAAAAATGCTATTTACTCGGCAGTTGATAATAACTATGCTATCAATGAGAATCTGATAGCAGACTCTGAGAACATATTTCCTACATATTTTCAAAGTAAAGTGGAAGTATTAGAGGATATTCGTATTGGAGATTTAGAGAATAAGAAACTTTATCTTGATAGACAGCATAAACTAGTTCAAAATCAGCAACTTCAAGATTTATCAAGTCAGATAGAAACATTGAGAATAACTGTGGAACGATTAGAAGAAATTAATACTATATATAAAGAAGAGGTAAAACAGTTCAAAATAGATATTGTTAAAAAGCTACGTATCCCATTCTTTATATACTCAGCAAAAATGTTACAAAATTATCAACAAGGTATGGGGATCTTCTTAACGCACAAGAAAACAACGAATAGTGATAGTGGAAAGGTAGCAATTATTAGATTTAAATCCGATACTAATAATGATCATGACGTAATGAATCAGCTGAGTACAGGGCAGTTGGCTGTTGTATCTCTAGCATTTACTCTTTCCTTGAATACAATGTTTAAGTTATCTGATAATCTTAACTTCTTAATGATAGATGATCCAGTTCAAGATATGGATGCTATGAATGTACTATCTTTTATTGAAATTTTACGTCATGGAATTATAGATAAGTATCAGATCATTTTATCAACTTATAGCGATTTTAATGCCTTGTTTATGGGTTATAAATTTGCAAATTCAAATTCGGAAGTAAATATAAAATATGAAAAGGTTAGTGACTTGCAAGGATAATATGTAAAATTCTTATTCTTTGTCTTGTTTTCTCTGTGGATCTTTTAGACTATTATAAGAATTAATTCGAAGAAGGCTAGTGTATATCTAATAGATTTACATTAGCCTTTTTTTTTGTTAAAATAATAAATAGAGAGAAGGTGAAAATATGTCAAAGACGAGCATGAGCATCCGTTTGGATAGTGAGGTTAAGGAGCAGGCCCAACAGGTTTTTAATAATCTGGGAATGGATATGACCACAGCTATCAATATTTTCCTTCGTCAGGCTATTCAATATCAGGGTTTGCCTTTTGATGTTAGGCTAGACGAGAATCGGAAGTTACTTGAGGTATTAACGGATTTAAATCAAAATCGTAATATGAGCCAATCTTTTGAATCAGTCTCTGACTTGATGGAGGACTTGCGTGCTTAAGATTCGTTACCATAAACAGTTTAAAAAAGATTTTAAGTTGGCTATGAAGCGTGGATTGAAAGCAGAGTTGTTAGAAGAAGTCTTACATTTTTTGGTTCAAGAAAAGGAGCTTCCTGCCAGATACCGTGACCATCAATTGACGACATCCAAGCATTTTCAAGGGGTTCGTGAATGCCATATTCAACCAGATTGGCTTTTGGTCTATAAAGTAGACAAATCGGAATTGATTTTAAACTTGCTGAGGACAGGCAGTCATAGTGATTTATTTTAATAAATTTTAAGGAGTTCAAGATGAAACTTAGAATTTTTGCGGAAGATAGGCCGGCTGAGAAGGTGTTTGAGTATCAATTAGACCTTGCTGATCAGACAATTCTTCTATCAACAGCACTCTTGTCAGGTGCTATTGCTTTAGCAGGATTATTCTCTGCTTTGAAAGAAAAATAAAAATAGAAAAGAGAAAATTACATGGTTTTACCAAATTTTAAAGAAAATCTAGAAAAATATGCGAAATTGTTGGTTGCAAATGGAATCAACGTGCAACCTGGTCACACTTTGGCTCTCTCTATCGATGTGGAGCAACGTGAGTTGGCGCATCTAATCGTGAAGGAAGCTTATGCTTTGGGTGCGCATGAGGTCATCGTTCAGTGGACAGATGATGTCATTAACCGTGAGAAATTCCTCCATGCGCCGATGGAGCGTTTGGACAATGTGCCAGAATACAAGATTGCTGAGATGAACTATCTTTTGGAGAACAAGGTTAGCCGTCTTGGAGTTCGTTCATCTGATCCAGGTGCCTTGAACGGTGTGGATGCTGACAAGCTTTCAGCTTCTGCTAAAGCTATGGGACTTGCCATGAAGCCAATGCGAATTGCAACTCAATCTAACAAGGTTAGTTGGACTGTAGCAGCCGCTGCTGGACTTGAATGGGCCAAGAAAGTCTTTCCACATGCTGCGAGCAACGAAGAAGCAGTCGATCTCCTTTGGGACCAAATCTTCAAAACTTGCCGTGTCTACGAAGAAGATCCTGTTAAGGCTTGGGAAGAGCATGCAGCTATCCTCAAGAGCAAAGCTGATATGCTCAATAAAGAGCAATTTTCAGCCCTTCACTACACAGCGCCAGGGACTGATTTGACACTTGGTTTGCCGAAGAACCACGTTTGGGAATCAGCTGGTGCTATCAATGCACAGGGCGAAGGATTCTTGCCAAATATGCCGACAGAGGAAGTCTTCACAGCGCCTGACTTCCGTCGTGCAGATGGTTATGTCACTTCTACAAAACCGCTTAGCTATAATGGAAATATCATCGAAGGAATTAAAGTAACCTTCAAGGATGGACAAATCGTGGATATTTCAGCTGAGAAGGGTGATCAGGTCATGAAAGACCTTGTCTTTGAAAATGCGGGTGCGCGTGCCTTGGGTGAATGTGCCTTGGTACCAGATCCAAGCCCAATTTCTCAGTCAGGCATTACCTTCTTTAACACCCTTTTCGATGAAAATGCGTCAAATCACTTAGCTATCGGTGCAGCCTATGCAACTAGCGTTGTTGGTGGAGCGGAGATGAGCGAAGAGGAGCTTGAAGCTGCGGGGCTTAACCGTTCAGATGTTCACGTAGACTTTATGATTGGTTCTAACCAAATGGATATCGATGGTATCCGTGAGGATGGGACGCGTGTACCACTCTTCCGTAACGGAGATTGGGCAAATTAAGGAGATAATATGTTAGGAAGTATGTTCGTTGGTCTCCTAGTGGGATTTTTAGCAGGTGCTCTGACCAATCGTGGAGAACGCATGGGATGTTTTGGAAAAATGTTTCTCGGTTGGATTGGTGCCTTTATAGGCCACTTGCTTTTTGGGACTTGGGGACCGATAATAGCAGGAACTGCCATTATTCCGGCAGTACTAGGTTCCATGATTGTCTTAGCGATTTTCTGGAGACGAGGAAGTTAATTTCTTAAATCTGATACTCAATGAAAATCAAAGAGCAAGCTAGCCACAGGTTGCTCAAAGCACTGTTTTGAGGTTGTAGATAGAACTGACGAAGTCAGTAACATATATACGGCAAGGCGACGTTGACGCGGTTTGAAGAGATTTTTGAAGAGTATGAAACGAAAAGGAGGTTGGTCATTGTACCAGCCTCCTTTTGAGTATGATATAATAGTTCTATGAGATTAGATAAATTTTTAGTTGCCTGCGCTGTAGGGAGCCGGACAGAGGTCAAAAACATGCTCAAGACTGGGCGCGTGACTGTAAATGGTAAAAAAGAGAAATCAGCTAAATTGCAGATTGATGAAAAAATAGATGAGATTCGCTTTGATGGGCAAGTGTTGGAGTATGAAGAGTTTGTCTACTATATGATGAACAAGCCCCAAGGTGTTATTTCAGCGACTGAGGATCCTAAGCACAGAACCGTTCTGGACTTGTTGGATGACTTGGCGCGTAGCAAGGAAGTTTTCCCAGTAGGACGCTTGGATATTGACACGCATGGCCTTTTGCTCTTGACCAATGATGGTCAGCTGGCTCATGCTCTTCTTTCGCCCAAGCGTCATGTGGACAAGACTTATCTTGCACAAGTCAAGGGAATCATGACCCAAGGAGATGTGGAGACATTTGCTGAGGGTATTCCTCTCAAAGACTTTACTTGTCAACCCGCTAAACTGGAGCTTGTGTCTATAGATACAGAAAAGAATCAAAGCCAAATCCGTGTGACCATTGCAGAAGGGAAGTTCCATCAGGTCAAACGAATGG
The DNA here is from genome assembly GCF_003942685.1 of Streptococcus mitis. Taxonomy (GTDB): domain Bacteria; phylum Bacillota; class Bacilli; order Lactobacillales; family Streptococcaceae; genus Streptococcus; species Streptococcus mitis_CD. The sequence continues at coordinate 27,184 of NZ_RJNR01000007.1, forward strand.
TTGCCTATTGCGGCAAGGAAGTAGTAGACTTGCAACGTTTGACTATGGGAACTTTAGTCTTGGATGAGAACTTAGAACGAGGAGAATGGCGTCGCTTGACCAAAGAAGAATTAGAAGTTCTCCGTGCTGGTATTGTTTAATTTAGTTTATATTTGAAAAAGGTGAGGAAGAATGTCCTTGCCTTTTATGTTTTTCAGTTGCTTCCTTTGTGAAAAGAGTTATAATAGACTGTAGAATAAAAGGAGGACTCTATGAACGCGATTCAAGAATCATTTACTGATAAACTATTTGCCAACTATGAAGCAAATGTCAAATACCAAGCAATTGAAAATGCTGCTAGTCATAACGGAATTTTTGCAGCCCTAGAACGTCGCCAAAGCCATGTAGACAATACGCCTGTTTTCTCATTGGATTTGACCAGGGACAAGGTCACTAACCAGAAGGCTTCTGGTCGTTGCTGGATGTTCGCAGCCCTCAACACCTTTCGCCACAAACTCATCTCGCAATACAAATTGGAAAATTTTGAGTTATCACAGGCCCACACATTCTTCTGGGACAAGTATGAGAAATCAAACTGGTTCTTGGAGCAAGTCATTGCGACTGCAGACCAAGATTTGACGAGCCGTAAGGTTAAATTCCTACTTCAAACTCCACAACAAGATGGCGGTCAATGGGATATGGTCGTTTCTCTCTTTGAGAAATACGGTGTCGTGCCTAAGTCAGTTTACCCTGAGTCTGTTTCATCTAGTAGCAGCCGTGAGTTAAATGCCATTCTCAACAAATTGCTTCGTCAAGATGCTCAAATCTTGCGTGACTTGCTTGCTTCTGGTGCTGACAAAGCGACTGTTCAATCTAAGAAAGAAGACCTCTTGCAAGAAATTTTTAACTTCCTTGCTATGTCATTGGGTCTTCCGCCACGTAAATTTGACTTTGCTTATCGCGATAAAGATAACAACTACCAAAGTGAAAAGGGCATTACACCACAAGAGTTTTACAAGAAATATGTCAATCTTCCTCTAGAAGACTATGTTTCTGTTATCAATGCCCCAACTGCTGATAAACCATACGGTAAATCGTACACAGTTGAGATGTTGGGGAATGTCGTTGGTAGCCGCGAGGTTCGTTATATCAACGTTCCAATGGAGCGCTTGAAAGAATTGGCGATTGCCCAAATGCAAGCAGGTGAGACTGTTTGGTTTGGTTCTGATGTCGGCCAGCTCAGCAACCGTAAAGCTGGAATTCTTGCGACAGATGTTTATGACTTTGAATCAAGCATGGATATTAAACTCATTCAAGACAAGGCTGGACGTTTGGACTACAGTGAGAGCTTGATGACCCACGCTATGGTCTTGACAGGTGTGGATTTGGACGAAAATGGGAAGTCAACCAAGTGGAAGGTTGAAAATTCTTGGGGAGACAAGGTCGGTACAGATGGTTACTTTGTTGCCTCAGACGCTTGGATGGACGAATACACTTATCAAATTGTTGTTCGTAAGGAATTACTAACAGCAGAAGAACTAGCTGCCTATGAAGCAGAACCAATCGTCCTTGCACCATGGGATCCAATGGGTGCCTTGGCCGAATAAAAGTATAGAAAAAAGGAATCAGATTTTAGAACCTGATTCCTTTTAAGTTGCTTGATTACATGATGTGAAGAACATGTGCCACAATACCCACTGCGAAGAGTACAAGGATAATAGTGATTGGAGATACTTTTTTCTTAAGCAAGTACATGCAAAGGAAAGTAAGGAGTAGTCCTGATAGTCCAGGGATCAACATATCCAAGTTTTGTTGGAAAGTAGTAACTTTTTCAGGTGTTTGAGACAATCCTTGTCCTACTTGTGCGAATGCTTCTTGGATACCTTTAGATCCTTCTGGCAATTTATCCCAATGGATATAAGCCTTTTCATCTAGTTGAACTTTGGCAACATCGAAAGCAAATTTAATATTTACCCAACGTTGAACAAGGACAGCAAGAATGAACATACCAAGGATAGAAGCTCCTTTAGTGATGTCTTGAAGGATACCGCCAGACATATCTTTAGTGATTTCTGATCCAGCCTTGTATCCAATCTCTTGTGTATACCACAAGAATGACATACGAATCAAGTTCCAAAGAACGAAGAAGAGGATTGGACCTAAGATATTACCAGTAAGGGCAAGTGAAGCACCGAGTGATCCAAGGATTGGGCGTACTGTAAACCAGAATACTGGGTCACCGATACCAGCAAGAGGTCCCATCATACCGATTTTAACCCCTTGGATAGCAGCGTCATCAATTTCAACACCGTTAGCACGTTCTTCTTCAAGTGCAAGAGTAACCCCCATGATTGGAGCGGCTACGTATGGGTGAGTGTTGAAGAACTCAAGATGGCGTTCAAGAGCAGCGATTTGATCTTCTTTTTTAGTGTAGAGTTTTTTAAGAGCTGGAATTAATGAGTAAGCCCAACCCAAGTTTTGCATACGTTCATAGTTCCAAGAACCTTGTAAGAAAGTTGAACGCCACCAAACTTTTTTACGATCTGATTTAGTTAATTGAAGTTTTTCAGTCATGATGTTTTCAGTCCTTTCTTATCTTAGTAGTCTTCTAGGATATCGCCGATTGGGTCGTTAGAAGTTGCGGCTCCACCGCCACCGTTTCCACCAGTTTTAGAAAGGTGAAGGTAGATAAGAGCGATAGCAACACCGATAGCACCAAATCCGATTAGAGTAATATCTGACACGGCAGCAAGCACGAAACCGATAGCGAAGAATGGCCATACTTCACGAGTTGCCATCATGTTGATAACCATAGCGTAACCAACGGCAACAACCATACCACCACCGATAGCCATACCATCTTTAAGCCAATCAGGCATAGCATTTAGAATGCTTTGTACTGTTTCAGTTGGTACCATTAGAAGGAGTGCTGCAGGGACTGCAATACGAAGACCTTGAAGAAGAAGTGCGACAAAGTGAGCACGTTCAACTGCTTTGAAGTCACCTTTTTTAGCAGAAGCATCAGCAGTGTGAACCAATCCGACAGAGAGTGTACGGACAATCATAGTCAAGAATAGACCAGCAACTGCAAGAGGGATAGCAACCGCTTGGGCAACACCGATACCTGTCTTAGTAAAGTCGCCACCAAGAACCATGATAATGGCAGCAGCAACAGAAGCAAGAGCAGCGTCAGGAGCTACGGCAGCTCCGATGTTAGCCCAACCAAGGGCGATCATTTGAAGAGAACCACCAAGGATGATCCCTGCTTCAAGGTTACCAGTAACAAGACCGATAAGGGTACAAGCTACGATTGGTTGATGGAATTGGAACTGGTCGAGGATACCTTCAAGACCTGCTAGGAAGGCTACAACGACTACTAAAACCATAGAAATAATAGACATCTTTAAAATCCTTTCATAAAATCGATTATTGCACGTTTGCTTTGTTGATCAAGTCAAACAAATCTTTTTTGGTGTCGTTTGGTACTTTACGTACATCAAATTCAACACCAAGGTCACGCATTTTTTCAAATGTAGCAACGTCTTCTTTATCCATAGACAAAACGTTGTTAACCATTGTTTTACCAGTTGAGTGAGCCATTGATCCAACATTAAGAGTTTTGATTGGCACGCCACCTTCGATAGCACGAAGGGCATCTTGAGGTGTTTCAAACAAGATAAGGGCATGTGTTCCTCCGAAGCGAGGATCTTTTGCAACGTCGATTAGTTTTTGGATAGGAACAACATTTGCTTTCACTTTACCTGGAGCTGCTTGTTTAATCAATTCTTTACGTAATTCGTCTTTAGCTACGTTATCTGAAGCAACGATAATACGGTCTGCTTTTGAATCTGGAGTCCAAGCAGTTGCAACCTGACCGTGAAGGAGACGTGTGTCAAGACGAGCAAGATTGATTTTCAATTTACCATCCCCGATAACAGTTCCTTCTGGGATAGCAGCTTGGGCAACTGGAGCAGCTGCAGCAGTTGCAACTTCTTCAGCTGGATTTAACTCTTCTGGAAGAGCTTTGATGCCATCTTTGGCTTCTTTAATGATATTAGCAGCGACTTTTTCTACACCTGCAGCAGCGTCCATTAGGCGCTCTGTATAGGCTTGAATCAACATCGGTAAGTTAAGTCCTGTGATGATGGCAAACTTACGCTCAGGATTTTCTCCCATCACGCGGCTAGCTTGGTTGAATGGAGATCCACTCCAAAGGTCAGCCAAAACTAGAACCTCATCTTCTGCGTCAAATGCAGCAACAGCGTTATTAAACTTAGCGTATAAATCATCAGGACCTTCATTTGGCATAAAGGTTACAACTTGAACCTTTTCTTGTTCACCAAAGATCATAGATCCTGACTGATGAATACCCGCAGCAAATTCGCCGTGGCTCGCAATAATGATTCCGATACTCATTATTGTCATTCCTCCTTTTTTGTTTTAGTTTTCGTTTAAGAAAACTTTAAGACTAAATAAGTATAAACCGTTTTCATCTAAAAATCAACTATTTATCATAAAATAATTAAAAAGATTACATCTGAAAATGTTGATATATTAAGTTTTTGAGAACTTTTTTGAATCCTTATTTAAAAATTTAATATAAAAAAGTTGGAAGAAGCTTCCAACTTTTAAAATAGGTTTTTATTAAATTAGTGGGTGAAGTCGAGTACCATACGTCCTTGGATTTGACCTTTTTCCATTTCGTCGAAAACAGCTACCGCATCTTCTACTGGACGTTTTTGGACAACTGGGACTACCAAACCTTCTGCACCAAATTGGAAAGCTTCTTCCAAGTCTTTACGAGTTCCTACAAGAGAACCGATAACTTGGATTCCATCAAGAACGGTTTTCACGATGCTGAGTTCCATCATTTCAGAAGGAAGACCAACAGCAACCACGCGACCACCGGCACGAACTGAGTCAACAGCCTGGTTGAAGGCAACTTTAGACACAGCAGTTACGACAGCTGAATGAGCTCCACCATCAGTTTTTTCCTTGATGAGTCCAGGTACATCTTCAACTTCGAGGCCGTTAATAACAATGTCAGCGCCTACTTCTTTTGCAAGGGCAAGTTTGTCGTTATTGATATCAACTGCGATGACATGAGCATTGAATACTTTTTTAGCATATTGAACTGCGAGGTTACCAAGTCCACCAGCACCGTAAAGAACAACCCATTGGCCTGGTTCAACTTTGGCTTCTTTAATAGCTTTATAGGTTGTTACACCAGCACATGTGATAGAAGAAGCTTGAGCTGGATCAAGTCCATCAGGAACTTTAACAGCATAGTCTGCAGTTACGATACATTGTTCAGCCATACCACCATCTACTGAGTAGCCGGCATTTTTCACTGTACGGCAAAGGGTTTCGCGACCAGTTGTACAGTATTCGCAAGTGCCACATCCTTCAAAGAACCAAGCAACGCTGACGCGGTCGCCGACTTTAAGGCTTTTTACATCTGGGGCAATTTCTTTAACGATACCAACACCTTCGTGTCCAAGAACACGTCCTGGTACCTGACCGAAGTCGCCATGAGCAACGTGGAGGTCAGTGTGGCAAACACCACAGTACTCAATTTCTACAAGTGCTTCCCCAGTTTCAAGTGGACGGAGTACTTTTTCTTCAATAGCAACACCAGTGCTTTCTGGATTTACAACAACAGCTTTCATAGCTATCCTCCTTGATATTAACTGAGAGCAGGAGAAACAGGACTGGATTGATTTTGTGTCAACAGAGTCGAGTGTGACGAGCTCTCTTGTATTTATATGTGAAGTATATCACAAAAGAAAGCCTTTTCCAAGGTCTTGGAGGTAAAAAGTAGAATAATCAATTAACTGGTTGATGAGACTGTGAAAAGAACACAAAGACCAGCCCGCAAGCTGGTCATACTCTTCGAAAATCAAATTCAAACCACGTCAGCTTCGCCTTGCCGTACTCAAGTACTGCCTACGGCTAGCTTCCTAGTTTGCTCTTTGATTTTCATTGAGTATCAGTATGGACTATAAGAATAAGTCTTGCAGGGTTTTGGCAACACCGTCTTGGTCATTGGTCAGAGAAATTTGCTCATCTGCATAGGGGAGTAGCTCAGGATTGGCATTTTTCATTGCATAACCTTTCCCAGCAAAAGCGAGCATTTCGGTATCGTTGTGTTCATCTCCAAAGGCAATCAAATCCTTTTTGTTACGGTTCATTACCTTGAGCAAGTAGTCCAAAGCAAAGGCCTTATTGACTCCTTTTGGGGTACACTCAAGGATATTGAGCGGACCTCCCCAGGTATTGATAGACAGTTGATGCTGGTAGAAGGCGTTCATTTCTTTTGCCAAGGCATATTTGTCACTGGCTCTAGTCTGCAACAGAATGCAGTTAGGATCCTTGGTTACCAACTCAGGCTGAAATTGATTTTCAGGCTGGAAAGCTTCTACACCAAATAGTTTGGGATTAGCAATTTCTTCATTAGGATTTGTAATGTAGAATTTTTTACGATATTCTCCAGCGATAAAATCGGCTAGAATGTTCTCTGAACGTTGAACCATGTCTAGCAGATATTTTTTGTCCACCGTCAAACACTTTTCAAAGTTCCAAACTTGGTCTGGTAAATGAGTAAGGGAGCCGTTGAAATTAATCATAGGAGTGTTTAAGCCCAGTTCACGGTAAAAATCTTTTGACATACGGTAAGGGCGACCTGTCGTAATAATAACCTGATGGCCTTTTTCAGTAATTTTTTTGATGGTTTTTTTGGTAAAGTCAGAAATTTGACTGTCTGAGTTGAGCAAGGTTCCATCTAGGTCAACTGCAATAATTTTTTTTGTCATATGGACCTTTCTAGTGTCTTTTCAGATAAGATGTCTACTATTATAACAAAAAGCAGGCAGAAAAACAGATTCCAAACAAAAAATAAAATTCCATCAAATTCTTAAATAAATCAAACAAAGATATTGAAAAAGTGAATGATAAATGATATAATTCTATTATTGTTCGTAAAAATTAGAAGGAGATTGATAATGGACAAATTATTTAAACTAAAAGAGAATGGTACAGACGTTCGTACAGAGGTTCTCGCTGGTTTAACAACTTTCTTTGCAATGAGCTATATTCTCTTTGTAAACCCACAAATGCTTTCACAAACAGGGATGCCTGCTCAGGGTGTATTCCTCGCGACGATTATTGGTGCAGTAGCGGGTACCTTGATGATGGCTTTTTACGCTAACTTACCTTATGCCCAAGCACCAGGTATGGGACTTAATGCCTTCTTTACCTTTACAGTTGTATTCGGGCTTGGTTATTCATGGCAACAAGCCCTAGCTATGGTCTTCATCTGTGGGATTATTTCATTGATTATTACCTTGACAAACGTTCGTAAAATGATCATTGAATCGATTCCAAATACCCTTCGCTCAGCTATTTCAGCCGGTATCGGTGTCTTCCTTGCCTATGTAGGGATTAAGAATGCTGGACTTTTGAAATTTACGATTGATCCAGGTAACTATACTGTTGTAGGAGAAGGGGCTGACAAAGCTAAAGCAACGATTGCAGCGAACTCTTCAGCGGTTCCAGGATTAGTTGACTTTAATAATCCAGCTGTTTTGGTGGCTCTTGCAGGACTTGCTATCACAATCTTCTTTGTTATCAAAGGAATTAAAGGGGGAATTATCCTCTCTATCTTGACAACAACTGTTCTTGCTATCGCAGTTGGTTTGGTAGATTTGTCTAGTATCGATTTTGCTAATAACCATGTTGGTGCAGCCTTTGAAGATTTGAAGGTAGTTTTTGGTGCAGCTCTTGGTTCAGAAGGTTTGGGAGCTTTGATTTCAGATACAGCTCGCTTGCCTGAAACTCTGATGGCCATTCTAGCCTTCTCATTGACAGATATTTTTGACACGATTGGTACCTTGATCGGTACAGGTGAAAAAGTTGGTATCGTAGCGACAAATGGTGAAAACCACCAATCAGCTAAGTTGGACAAGGCTCTTTACTCTGACTTGATTGGTACTTCAATTGGCGCCATCGCTGGTACTTCGAACGTAACGACTTATGTTGAGTCTGCTGCTGGTATCGGTGCAGGTGGACGTACTGGTTTGACAGCCTTGGTCGTGGCAATTTGTTTTGCGATCTCAAGCTTCTTTAGCCCACTGTTAGCTATCGTACCTTCATCTGCTACAGCTCCAATCTTGATTATTGTTGGAATTATGATGCTTGGTAGCTTGAAAAATATCCATTGGGACGATATGGCTGAAGCGGTTCCTGCTTTCTTCACATCTATCTTTATGGGATTCAGCTACTCTATCACTCAAGGGATTGCAGTTGGTTTCTTGACTTACACTTTGACTAAGCTTGTCAAAGGTCAAGCTAAAGATGTTCATGTCATGATTTGGATTTTGGATGCCTTATTTATCCTTAACTATATTAGCATGGCCTTATAATAGGATTATCCAGGGGGATTTTTCCCCTTTTTTAATACAAAGGAGATAGGTGATGAAAGAGAAAAATATGTGGAAAGAATTATTGAATCGTGCAGGTTGGCTGTTAATCTTTTTTCTAGCGACAATTTTATATCAGATTCCTATAGGGGTTACTGCTATTTTAACTTTAAATGAAGTACCACTGTTGCAGTCAGGACTGATAGTTGCAGGAATTTCGATTGTGATTCTGGTGCTATTTATTATTGGAGCTCGTAAAACGCAATTAGCAAGTTTTAATTTTTCTTTTTTTAGAGCTAAGGATCTAGCACGTTTGGGCTTGAGTTATTTAGTTATTATCTGTTCAAATATACTTGGTTCCATCTTGTTGCAACTGTCAAATGAGACGACAACAGGGAACCAGTCTCAGATTAACGATATGGTTCAAAATAGTTCTTTGATTTCTAGCTTTTTCTTGCTAGCCTTGCTTGCTCCAATTTGTGAGGAAATCTTGTGCCGTGGGATTGTTCCTAAAAAGATTTTCCGAGGAAAAGAGAACTTGGGATTTGTAGTCGGTACGGTTGTGTTTGCTTTATTGCATCAACCAAGTAATTTACCTTCTTTATTGATTTATGGAGGTATGTCGATCGTTCTGTCTTGGACGGCTTACAAGACCCAACGTTTGGAAATGTCTATCTTGCTTCACATGATTGTGAATGGGGTTGCTTTCTGTTTGTTGGCTCTTGTGGTGATCATGAGTCGGACATTAGGGATTTCTGTTTAAGATTTTTGACAATTGCTTACATGTTTCTACTGGGAAAAAGATGAATGCAATCGTGTCCATCTTTTTCTTTTTATGGTAAAATAGAGAAATAATATGGTGAAAAGCCTTGAGGGAGTGACCGATATGTCAACTAAAGTAAATCATGCAAAGACAGCTATTTGCGGAATTATCAATGTAACCCCAGATTCCTTTTCGGATGGTGGTCAATTTTTTGCTCTTGAGCAGGCACTCCAGCAGGCTCGTAAATTGATAGCAGAAGGGGCTAGTATGCTAGATATCGGCGGAGAATCGACTCGGCCGGGAAGTAGCTATGTTGAGGTTGAGATAGAAGAGGAAATCCAGCGTGTTGTTCCAGTGATTAAAGCGATTCGCAAGGAAAGTGATGTCCTCATCTCTATTGATACTTGGAAGAGTCAGGTGGCAGAGGCTGCTTTGGATGCTGGTGCCAATATAGTCAATGATATCACTGGTCTTATGGGTGATGAGAAAATGGCCCATGTGGTTGCTAAGGCTGGTGCGAAAGTAGTCATTATGTTTAATCCAGTCATGGCGCGACCTCAGCACCCTAGCTCGCTCATCTTCCCTCATTTTGGTTTTGGTCAAACCTTTACAGAAAAAGAGTTAGCTGACTTTGAAAAAATGCCAATTGAAGACTTGATGGAGGCTTTCTTTGACAGAGCCCTATCGAGAGCGGACGAAGCTGGAATCGCACAAGAAAATATCCTGTTGGATCTAGGAATCGGCTTTGGTCTGACCAAGAAAGAAAATTTGCTTCTTTTACGGGATCTGGATAAACTACATCAGAAGGGCTATCCAATCTTTCTTGGAGTGTCGCGTAAGCGCTTTGTCATCAATATCCTTGAAGAAAATGGCTTTGAAGTCAATCCTGAGACAGAACTTGGTTTCCGCAATAGGGACACGGCTTCGGCTCATGTAACCAGTATCGCTGCGAGACAGGGTGTGGAAGTGGTGCGCGTGCATGATGTAGCTAGTCACAGGATGGCAGTTGAAATTGCCTCCGCTATTCGTCTGGCTGATGAAGCGGAAAATTTAGATTTAAAACAATATAAATAAGATGAAAGAAATTGAAAACAATCAGTGGATTGCCAACTATCGGACGGACCAACCGCATTTTGGCTTGGAACGAATGGTGGAATTGTTAGCTTTGCGTGGCAATCCCCATTTCAAACTCAAGGTCATCCATATCGGAGGGACCAATGGCAAGGGTTCGACCATTGCTTTTTTGAAAAAAATGCTAGAAAAGATGGGGCTGAGAGTTGGTGTTTTCAGCTCGCCCTATCTCATTCATTACACAGATCAGATTAGCATCAATGGGGAATCTATCACAGAGGCTAGACTAGAAGCCCTCATGGCAGACTATCAGTCTTTGTTGGAAGGGGAATCGGCTACCAATTTGCAGGGGACAACTGAGTTTGAAATAATTACAGCTATAGCCTATGATTACTTTGCCTCAGAGCAAGTAGATGTGGCTATCATGGAAGTCGGCATGGGTGGACTTTTGGATAGTACCAATGTCTGCCATCCCATTTTAACAGGCATCACGACTATTGGATTGGACCATGTAGCCCTACTTGGTGACACCTTGGAAGCCATAGCAGAGCAGAAAGCTGGTATTATCAAACAAGGTATTCCCTTGGTGACAGGTCGTATTGCTCCAGAAGCTTTGGCTGTGATTGACCGCATTGCGGAAGGGAAAGATGCGCCGAGATTTGCCTACGGGACAGATTATCAGGTCAGCCATCAAAAGAGTGTGGTTACAGGCGAAGTCTTTGACTATACAAGTGCTGTCAGACAAGGTCGCTTCCAGACTGGCCTGCTTGGTTTGCACCAGATAGAGAATACTGGGATGGCTATAGCTTTACTTGATACATTTTGTCAAGAGGATGGTCGAGAGCTAGCAAGTAATGACTTGCTTGCTCAAGCCCTGGAAAAAACAAGTTGGCCAGGGCGTTTGGAAATCGTGTCAAGAGAACCCTTGATGATTTTGGATGGAGCCCACAATCCCCATGCTATCAAGGCTTTATTGACAACCTTGCAAGAACGCTTTGCGGATTATCGTAAGGAAATCCTCTTTACTTGTATCAAAACCAAGGCTTTGGAGGATATGTTAGACTTGCTGGGGGCCATGCCAGATACCGAGCTTACTCTGACACATTTTGACGATAGTCGGGCGACTGATGAAAGCGTGCTGGAAGAGGCAGCTAAGTCTAGAAATCTCAGCTACCAAGATTGGCAGGATTTTCTAGAGCAGAAATTGACAGATAAAAAAGAAGAGAAAAAAACAGTTAGGATTGTCACAGGTTCCTTGTATTTCTTGAGCCAAGTGAGAGCCTATCTGATGGAGAGGAAAAACGAGAATGGATACACAAAAGATTGAAGCAGCTGTAAAAATGATTATCGAGGCTGTAGGAGAAGACGTTAATCGCGAGGGCTTGCAGGAAACGCCTGCTCGTGTGGCCCGTATGTACCAAGAGATTTTTTCAGGGCTTGGTCAAACAGCGGAGGAACATTTGTCAAAATCCTTTGAGATTATTGACGATAATATGGTGGTAGAAAAGGATATCTTTTTCCATACCATGTGCGAACACCACTTCTTGCCATTTTATGGTAGAGCGCATATTGCCTACATTCCAGATGGCCGTGTGGCAGGTTTGTCTAAGCTAGCCCGTACGGTTGAAGTTTATTCGAAAAAGCCACAAATCCAAGAACGATTGAATATCGAAGTGGCCGATGCCTTGATGGAGTATCTAGGTGCTAAAGGAGCCTTTGTTATCATTGAGGCGGAGCATATGTGTATGAGTATGCGTGGTGTCAGAAAACCAGGCACAGCAACCTTGACGACAGTAGCTCGTGGTCTATTTGAAGCAGATAAGGACCTTAGAGACCAAGCTTATCGTTTAATGGGACTATAAAAAGAATCCGCTTTGGGCGGATTTTTCTAGAAAGGAATCATTATGGATCAACTACAGATTAAGGATTTGGAAATTTTTGCCTATCATGGTCTTTTTCCTAGTGAGAAAGAATTGGGGCAAAAGTTTGTCGTTTCAGCTATCCTATCCTATGATATGACCAAGGCGGCTACAGACTTGGATTTAACGGCCTCTGTCCATTATGGAGAACTGTGTCAGCAGTGGACGACTTGGTTTCAGGAGAGCACTGAGGATTTGATTGAAACGGTAGCCTACAAACTGGTAGAACGTACCTTTGAGGCCTATCCTCTTGTCCAAGAAATCAAGTTGGAACTGAAAAAACCTTGGGCGCCAGTGCATTTGCCACTAGATACTTGCTCGGTAACCATTCATCGCCGCAAGCAACGAGCCTTTATCGCCCTAGGAAGCAATATGGGAGATAAACAAGCAAATTTGAAACAAGCCATTGAGAAAATGGGAGATCGAGGCATCCATATTCTCAAAGAGTCCAGTGTCTTGACGACAGAGCCTTGGGGTGGTGTGGAGCAGGATAGCTTTGCTAATCAAGTGGTTGAGGTTGAAACCTGGTTGCCCGCCCCAGTTCTATTAGAGACCTTGTTAGCCATTGAGTCAGAGATGGGACGGGTGAGAGAAGTACATTGGGGGCCTCGTTTGATTGATTTGGACTTGCTCTTTGTGGAGGATCAGATTCTTTATACAGACGACCTCATCTTGCCTCATCCTTACATAGCGGAACGCCTTTTTGTTCTCGAGTCCTTACAGGAAATTGCGCCTCATTTCATCCATCCGACATTAAAGCAACCTATCCGTAACTTGTATAATGCTTTGAAACAATAGAAAAAACTCTAGTTTTCAGTCACTTGCAACTGAAGGCTAGAGTTTTTATACTCTTCGAAAATCTCTTCAAACCACATCAGCGTCGCCTTACCGTAGGTATGGTTACTGACTTCGTCAGTTTCATCTGCAACCTCAAAACGATGTTTTGAGCTGACTTCGTCAGTTCTATCCACAACCTCAAAACAGTGTTTTGAGCAACCTGCGGCTAGCTTCCTAGTTTGCTCTTTGATGTTCATTGAGTATTAAAATAGGTCATTTTCTTCTGGGAGGAGGATAGTCTCTCTACCATCCATGTCTAAAACCAAGACTCTCGGGGGATAAAGAGGGTCGAAAGGGTGGTTAAAGTCAAAATCAATGGCTGTAGGGAGATGTTGACTTGAAAAGTGGAAGGTAATTTTTCCTTGGTTATTGAGCAATTGAAACTCAAGTTCTTCTTCCAATTCAAAGACATTTTTTAAGAAGTGGTCGATGATATACCAAAAAGAGTCAATAACGTCATCAGGCAAGCTGGTAACAATGCCAAAACTAGCTGACCGCATATGGGTATTGGTAAAAGCCATATTCTTTCCCCCTTTCTTTTCCCTTATCATACAGCAAATAGGATTAAAAATCAAGAAAAGGTGATTTTTTCTTCATAAACATAGCTTCCTATGAAATTTTTTCAAATAATCTTCAAAAAATGCTTGAAAGTGTTTACAAATAGTGATAAAATGGAATAAGTAGAATCATGAAAACGAAATTTTCATACCGTCTCTTTTTGGAGTCTCGTGAGGTATGATATAGAAAGGAAATGGAATGAATACAGACGATACAGTAACGATTTATGATGTCGCCCGTGAAGCAGGAGTTTCAATGGCGACAGTTAGCCGTGTAGTCAATGGCAATAAGAATGTGAAAGAGAATACCCGTAAAAAAGTACTTGAGGTGATTGATCGTTTGGATTACCGTCCAAATGCAGTGGCGCGTGGTCTTGCAAGTAAAAAGACAACCACTGTCGGAGTTGTGATCCCAAATATTACCAATGGCTATTTCTCAACGCTTGCTAAAGGGATTGATGATATCGCTGAAATGTACAAGTACAATATTGTCCTTGCTAATAGTGATGAGGATGATGACAAGGAAGTTTCAGTTGTCAATACCCTGTTTTCTAAGCAGGTAGATGGTATCATCTTTATGGGGTACCACTTGACTGAAAAAATTCGTTCAGAGTTTTCTCGTTCTCGAACACCAGTTGTTCTTGCAGGAACTGTGGATGTAGAACATCAGCTTCCAAGTGTCAATATTGACTACAAACAAGCAACGATTGATGCAGTAACCTACCTTGCTAAAGAAAATGAGCGCATTGCTTTCGTAAGCGGTCCGTTAGTGGATGACATCAATGGTAAGGTTCGTTTGGTTGGCTACAAGGAAGCCTTGAAAAAAGCAGGTATTTCTTATAGCGAAGGATTGGTATTTGAATCTAAATACACTTATGAAGATGGTTATGCCTTGGCAGAACGCTTGATTTCATCAAACGCAACTGCAGCAGTTGTAACAGGTGATGAGTTGGCAGCGGGTGTCTTGAACGGCCTTGCTGATAAGGGTGTGTCAGTACCAGAAGAGTTTGAAATCATTACTAGTGATGATTCGCAAGTCTCACGCTTTACCCGTCCAAACTTGACAACTATCGCCCAACCTCTTTATGACCTTGGTGCTATTAGTATGCGTATGTTGACTAAGATTATGCACAAAGAAGAGTTGGAAGAACGTGAAGTTCTCTTACCTCATGGTTTGACAGAACGTCGTTCGACACGAAAACGGAAATAGAAAAAATCAGGGAATCGTGAAGATTTCCTGATTTGTTTTTAGAGAAGAGACTTAGCCTTCCATATAGTCTTTCAAAGCCTGTCCGGTTAGTCCAGCATTGAGGGCAATGAGGAGTTTCAAGCGGGCTTTTTGGGCGTTGAGTTCTTTAACAAAGAAGACACCTGCTTTTTGCAACTGCACGCCCCCACCTTGGTAGGCATAAACAGGTTCTGCAATACCGTTAAAGCATCGTGAAACCAGGGCGACTGGGATTCCTTTTTGTAGAAGGCTTTCTAATTTTTGAGCCGTTTCTTTGGGAACATTGCCCGCCCCGAAGGCTTGGATAATCAAACCGTCCAATTGTTCCAAATCCAGCATATCAATCAGCTCATCTGTCATACCAGCATAAGCCGAGATGATAGGGACTAAGCCTTGTATGTGATTAAGGTCAAAGCGAACACGAGGTTCAGCTGTTTTGAAGTAGAGGATTTCCCGCTTCGTAATCAGACCAAGTGGCCCATGTGTTGGGGTCTGGAAGGTGCCGACGTTGGTCGTATGCGTTTTGGTAACATACTTGGCAGCATGGATTTCATCGTTCATAACAACCAAAACCCCTTTGTCCGCAGCCCTGTCATCGCTAGCCACCCGTAAAGCACTCAGATAGTTATAAACACCGTCGCTGCCGAGTTCGTTAGAGCTACGCATGGCACCTGTTAGAACGATAGGCATATGGGGAACTTCCATGGTATCAAGGAAATAGGCTGTTTCCTCTAAAGTATCGGTCCCGTGTGTGATCACCACTCCATCGTAGTTATCAGCTTCCTCTTTAATTTTTTGGTAGAGGGCCAGCATATGCTTGGGTTTGATATGGGGGCTTGGCAGGTTAAAAAAGTCTAGGGCGTGGACTTGGATTCCTTCAAGAGGATTGGACACATGGTTCATGGGATTATCTGAACTAGTTACAACAGCGCCAGAAGCATCGGCCTGCATGGAAATAGTTCCGCCTGTATGTAAAACAAGGATTTTCTTAGGCATGATTTACTCACTCTTTCTGAAATGTGGTATAATCATTGTATCACAAAAGGGGAGATTGGGATAGGATGGAAGTCAAAGCTGTTTTTTTTGATATCGATGGAACCTTGGTTAACGATCGCAAGAGTGTTTTGAAATCCACTAAGGACGCGATTAAGATTGTCAAAGAACAAGGGGTGCTTGTTGGTGTAGCAACGGGTCGAGGACCTTTTTTTGTTAAGGAATTGATGGACGATTTAGATCTAGATTTCGCAGTAACCTATAATGGCCAGTATATCTTTACTAAAGACAGAGTCTTGTTCACGAGTCCTATTTCCAAGTTACATTTGCGCCAGCTTATTACGTATGCTAAAAAAGAGGGTAAGGAGATTGCCCTAGGGACCAAGGATGCCATGTTGGGTTCTAAAATCATGTCCTTTGGTTTGGGTTCTTTTTCCCAACGAATCAGTCGCTTCGTTCCCTCGGTTTTAACTCGGACAGTGAGTCATTCCTTTAATCGTATGGTCAGCAAGGTTGTTCCCCAAAAGGAAGAAGACCTACTTGATCTAATGAATCAGCCCATTTACCAAGTTTTGATGCTGATGACGCCAGAAGAATCTGAGAAGGCGGCGGCTGATTTTGAAGATTTGAAATTGACACGTAGCAATCCTTTTGCAGCAGATGTCATCAATCAAGGAAACTCTAAATTGGAAGGCATTCGACGAGTCGGGAAAGAATATGGTTTTGATCTCAACCAAGTCATGGCCTTTGGTGACTCAGATAACGACCTAGAAATGCTGGCGGGTGTCGGTATGTCGGTCGCTATGGGAAATGGTAGTAGCAGTGTCAAGGAAGTGGCCAAGCACATCACCACTAGCAATCAGCAAGACGGAATCCACAAGGCCTTGGAACATTTTGGTGTTCTGGCCTCAGAAAAAGTCTTTGTCAGCCGTGACTATCATTTCAATAAGGTCAAGACCTTCCACCACATGATGGATGAACGGACCCAAGAAGAACCACGAGCTTGGGATTTAGAAGGTGCAACCCACAGGGCTGGCTTTAAAATAGAAGAATTGGTGGAGTTTGTTCGAGCAGCCAGTCCCTCTGAAGAGGACTTTGGTCAAGCACTATCGCAACTTCATCAAGCTCTTGATAAGGCAGCAGATAAAGTAGCTAAGAAGACGCCTGCTCAGCAAGATTTGATAGGGCAGGTAGATGCCCTGATTGACACGCTTTATTTTACCTATGGTAGTTTTGTTTTGATGGGGGTGGATCCAGAACGTATTTTTGATATTGTTCATCAGGCCAATATGGGGAAAATTTTCCCAGATGGCAAGGCTCATTTTGATCCAGTGACCCACAAAATCTTAAAACCAGATGATTGGGAAGAAAAATATGCTCCAGAACCTGCGATTAAAAAGGAACTGCAGCGCCAGCTCAAGGCTTATGAACGCCATAAAGAGAGAAATAATACTCAATGAAAATCAAAGAGCAAACTAGGAAACTAGCCGCAGGCTGTACTTGAGTACGGCAAGGCGACGTTGACGTGGTTTGAAGAGATTTTCGAAGAGTATAAATAGTAAACAAAAAGGAGCTAGGGGCTCCTTTTCTTTGTGATTATAAGGTTTTTTCTTGTTCTCTCACCACCAGCAAATCGACCTTAGCATGGCGGAGAATGTATTCAGATGAAGAACCGACCAAGAGGCGTTCAAAGGCGTTGAGACCAGTTGCGCCAACGAGGATGAGGTCCACTTCTTCAGCATCGGGAATAGTACGTGCCAAGAGGGTTTTTGGATTTCCCATTTCAATGACGATATGAACATCTGCCACACCAGCATCTTTAGCACGTTTTTCGTACTCTTTCATCAGACTTTCAGCGTCGACTTGGAGTTCTTCGTAAACTTCAGCATCAAAGGTGGATACGCTTTGGAGCGCGCGTGTGTCAATGACATGTGCGATGGTGAGCTTAGCGTCGTTTCGTAGAGCAGAATGAACTCCCTTGACAAAAGCCAAGTCCGCTTCTTTAGAACCATCGATTGCGACCATGATATTTTGGTAACGTTGTGCCATAATGAAACCTCCTGAAATTTTCTTACTATTATTGTAAACCTTTTCACTATAGAAGTAAAGTAAAAAAAGTATTTTTCAAAAGAATGTTAGCGCTTAAAAACTATATAAATATATGATAAAATAAAAGAAAGGATAGCAGGAAACAAGTGAAGGGAGGGAGAATGATGAAAAGCTCTTTTCAAGAAACAAAAAATTCAAATTTCCTTTATTATGGAATCATCCTAGCTTCAGTCTTGCTAGAAGTTATCATGGTCTGGCAATTAGAGAAGCTAATTCCGCTTCTCTATCCAGGTTTTGTTGGCTTTTTAGTCTTTCACCTACTCTACCATTTTCTATTATTCCTGGTTGCAAAACGAAGTGGGCGTTGGGATTACTTGATGATATGGGGGCTTTTCCTCATGTTCAATCTTCTTTATGACTCCTTTTTAGGCTTGCTTTTTCTAGGTTTATCTTTTGGTATGTGATGTGACTTTCGCAAAATACCTGCTATCTCCCCTGTCTTGACCTCGCTTTTAGCGAGGTTTTTCTTCTATCTTAATCTAGTAAAACATTTCAGCAAACTTGTCGCATTCTCTTTCTAGTGGTATAATGTTACTATCCTGATGAATTGAGGAAACAAGATGAAAGAATATAACAAGTCTAGTAAGTTAGAGCATGTTGCCTATGATATCCGTGGTCCTGTTTTGGAAGAAGCCATGCGTATGCGAGCAAACGGAGAAAAGATTTTACGTCTGAATACAGGAAATCCAGCAGAATTTGGCTTTACAGCGCCAGACGAGGTCATTCATGACTTGATTATGAATGCGCGGGATAGTGAAGGTTACTCTGACTCCAAAGGGATTTTCTCAGCCCGTAAGGCCATTATGCAGTATTGTCAACTGAAGAAATTTCCAAATGTAGATATTGATGATATCTACCTTGGAAATGGTGTTAGTGAGTTGATTGTCATGTCCATGCAGGGGCTTTTGGACAACGGGGATGAGGTTTTGGTACCAATGCCAGACTATCCTCTCTGGACAGCCGCTGTCAGCCTAGCTGGAGGAAATGCCGTTCACTATGTCTGTGATGAAGCTGCAGAATGGTACCCAGATATTGACGATATTAAGTCAAAAATCACTTCCAATACCAAGGCAATCGTCCTTATCAATCCAAATAACCCAACTGGAGCCCTTTATCCTAAGGAACTCTTGCTGGAGATTATTGAGATTGCCCGTCAAAATGATTTGATTATCTTTGCGGATGAAATTTACGACCGCATGGTCATGGATGGTCATGTGCATACGCCTGTCGCTAGCTTGGCACCAGATGTTTTCTGTGTCAGCATGAATGGTCTATCAAAATCTCACCGTATCGCTGGTTTCCGTGTAGGTTGGATGGTCTTGTCTGGACCTAAGACTCATGTCAAGGGCTATATCGAAGGGCTCAATATGCTGTCCAATATGCGCCTTTGCTCTAACGTTTTAGCTCAACAAGTCGTGCAAACTTCCTTGGGTGGTCACCAATCAGTCGATGAATTGCTCCTTCCAGGTGGTAGGATTTATGAACAAAGAAACTTCATCTACAATGCTATTCAAGATATTCCAGGTTTGTCTGCGGTTAAACCCAAGGCTGGGCTCTATATCTTCCCTAAAATCGACCGCAATATGTACCGTATCGATGATGATGAGCAATTTGTCCTTGATTTCTTGAAGCAGGAAAAGGTTCTCTTGGTTCATGGTCGAGGCTTCAACTGGCAGGAACCAGACCATTTCCGTATCGTTTACCTTCCTCGTGTTGATGAACTAGCCCAAATCCAAGAAAAGATGACTCGTTTCTTGAAACAGTATCGTAGATAGGGCTTACATTCGAAAAAGCTGGAAACATTTGTCTAGAGCTATTGACAAAAGTGAAAGAATCAGATAGAATAGTAAAGTATGTTTAGTAACTGATCACTTTATAGCCGGCTAAACGAATACAAAATCTATGAGGAGGTATTCATCGTGAAACGTACTTATCAACCAAGTAAACTTCGTCGTGCGCGCAAACACGGATTCCGTAACCGTATGTCAACTAAAAACGGTCGTCGCGTATTGGCAGCTCGTCGTCGTAAAGGACGCAAAGTTTTGGCTGCATAATCCAAACGAATTCTATCAAAAATCAGTAGGAACTCGAGTCTACTGATTTTTATTTTTGTAAAAAAGTACAAAAAGCTTTATGTTTTTACTTAAATAGTGTATAATATTTCACATACTGTAAAATTGGAGAATAATCATGAAGAAATCAAAAGTTATGCTTTTTGGAGCTATGGCTTTGACAGCAGGTCTAGCTTTAGCAGCATGTGGGTCTTCCCAATCAAGTAATGCAGATAAAACCTACTCTTATGTATTTGCCAGCAATCCGGATACATTGGACTACATTACTTCAACACGTGGTTCCACTTCTAGCATCACAACCAACTTGATTGATGGTTTGTTGGAAAATGACCGGTATGGCAATCTCATTCCTTCTATGGCTGAGTCATGGACTGTGTCAAAAGATGGTTTGACCTACACTTATAAAATCCGTCAGGGAGCTAAATGGTACACTTCTGAAGGAGAAGAGTATGCGGACGTAACAGCTCATGACTTTGTGACTGGTCTCAAGTATGCGGCTGATAAAAAGGCTGAAAACTTGTACTTGGTACAAGACTCTATCAAAGGGCTAGCAGACTATGTTGAAGGGAAATCATCTGATTTTGGGACTGTTGGTGTTAAGGCGGTGGATGATTACACACTACAATACACCCTCAATCAACCAGAGACTTATTGGAACTCTAAAACAACAGCAAGTATCCTTAGTCCGGTAAATGAAGCCTTCTTGAAGGCTAAGGGAGATGACTTTGGAAGTGTGACACCGTCAAGTATCTTGTCAAATGGTCCTTACTTGTTTAAGTCCTTCACATCCAAATCTTTGATTGAATTTGATAAAAATCCTAACTATTGGGATAAGGACAATGTCAAAATTGAGAAAGTGAAACTCTCTTTCTTTGACGGTTCAGACCAAGATAGTTTGGCCCGAGGTTTCTTAGAGGGAAACTATACAGACGGACGTATCTTCCCTACAAGTTCAGTGTTTGCTGAACTCAAAAAGGGGAATGAGGACAAGATTACCTACACACCGCAAAACTCACTTACTTTCTATTATCTTTTCAACGTTAATCGTCAAAGCTACAAGCAGACTATGAAACAGTCTGATAAGGAAAAGACAGATTCACGTGCAGCTATGCAAAATAAGGATTTCCGTCAGGCTATCAACTTTGCCTTTGACCGTCATGCCTATGCAGCACAGACAAATGGTGAAGATGGAGCAGATCGTATCTTGCGTAACACAGTTACACCAAGTAACTTTGTCCAAGTTGGCGATAAGAACTTCGGTGACATTGTCAATGAGAAAATTGTCAACTACGGTAAAGATTGGGCAAACATCAACCTAAATGATGGTAAGCAAGCCTTCTTGAATCCTGAAAAGGCCAAAGAGAAGTTTGCTAAGGCCAAAGAAAGCCTGCAAGCTCAGGGAGTAACTTTCCCAATTCATTTGGATATGCCAGTTGACCAAACTGCTAAGTTAGATGTGCAACAGGCTGGCTCTTTCAAACAAACTGTGGAAGAAACTCTTGGTAAGGATAATGTAGTTATCGACGTTATCCAACTTTCTCCAGATGAAAAAGACCAGGCAACTTTCTTTGCGGACACCGCCGATCAAAAGGATTACGACATTGATATCTCGGGTTGGAGTGGGGACTTCTCAGATCCGAAAACCTATCTTGATCTCTTGGATCCAGACTCTGGTTCTCAGTTGAAAAACATGGGCTTGTCTGAAGGAAAAGATAAGGAAGTTAAGGACAAGATTGGTCTTTCTGACTATAAGAAACTCTTGGATCAGGCTGATGCGGAAATCACAGATACTCAAGCTCGCTATGAAAAATTTGCCGAAGTTCAAGCTTGGTTGACAGATAGTGCTCTCTTCCTACCGGTTCAAAGTGGAGGAGCTAATCCAATTTTCCGTAAGACAGTTCCGTTTACAGGTCCATTCTCATTTGTTGGGCACAAAGGAGATTCTGACAACTACAAATATGTTGAATTGCAAAAAGAGCCAGTAACTGCTAAACAGTACCAAGAACTCTATGAAAAATGGCTGAAAGAAAAAGCTGAGTCAAATAAAAAAGCTCAGGAAGATTTAGCTAACCACATTCAATGATATTCCTAGTCATGCTTTTCAGTTAATACTCTTCGAAAATCTCTTCAAACCACGTCAGCGTTGCCTTACCGTATATATATGTTACTGACTTCGTCAGTTCTATCTACAACCTCAAAACAGTGTTTTGAGCTGACTTCGTCAGTTCTATCTACAACCTCAAAACAGTGTTTTGAGCTGACTTCGTCAGTTTCATCTACAACCTCAAAGCAGTGCTTTGAGCAGCCTGCGGCTAGCTTCCTAGTTTGCTCTTTGATTTTCATTGAGTATAGGCATAGTGACTGGTTTCAGAAAAAGGCCTTATCAGACGCTTCTTGCTTCTGGTAGGGCCTTTTCTTTATTCTTTTAAGTGATAAGAGTAGCTAGCGACAACGACGTCTTGGTGCCAACGAAGGGCGTATTTGAGTTTAAGACTCATCTGATTGTGCAGGATATTTTGCCAAGGTTTATTAGGGATAAACTGGGGGACGAGGACAGTGACTGTATAGTTCTTTTTCTGAGCTTCCTCGGAAATTCGTTTGACATACTTGACAGTAGGGGTAATGATATCGCGGTAGCTGGTCTTGATATTTTTCAGAGTAATGGTTGGGAAGTAATCGGCAAATTCTTGGAGAATTTCTTGGTCTTTTTCTGCGGTTTCCTTTGTAGAAATGTGCATGGCTAAGACTTCGTCACCGATACTTTGGGCATAGTTAATGGCTCCGACGCTGACTCTGGTAACATTTCCTACTAGGACGAGGACAAGATTGCCATCGTAGGTACGTTTTTCGATTCCTTCATAGAGTCGCAGTTGTTGGGCTACTTTTTGGTAATGACTGTGAATTGCTAAGAAGAGTAGGGTGAGTACGAGAATAATCGGGAAGAAGGGCCAGATATCACTGAGACGGAAAAAGAGCAAGATTAGTACAATCGCGTAGCAAATGATAGCTCCAAGGATATTGGCAAGGGCAGGTTTTAAGAAATTTGCCCCATTTTCTTTTTTCCAATGACGAATCATCCCAGTCTGAGATAGGGCGAAGGGAACGAAGACCCCGATAGTATAAAGAGGAATCAAACGTTCGGTATTGCCATTAAAAATGAGAAGAAGAATCATAGCCCCAAAAGCCAGAGTTAAAATTCCATTGGAGTAGCCTAGGCGGTCTCCTTTTTCCATAAAGAGATGGGGCATGTATTTGTTTTTAGCCATATTGTAAGCCAGCATAGGGAAAGCCGAAAAGCCAGTATTTGCAGCTACGGCCAAAATCAAGGCTGTGGAGAATTGGAAGATATAATACCCAAGGTGGCCTAAGAAGGAAGTGCCAAGGATGCCTTGAGCCATCTGTGAAAGAATAGTTTCTCCGTGTTGAGGCATAATCCCCATCCAGTAGTTTAGGAAGGTGATACCAGCAAAAAGAAAACCTAAAATCAGTGACATAATGGTCAAGGTTTGAGCGGCATTCTTTTCTTTTGGACCCTTGAAAAAGGGAACGGCATTTGAAATAGCTTCAACTCCTGTCAGAGAGGCAGAGCCGCTGGTAAAGGCTCTTAGAATGAGAACTATAGACAGGCTCGGAACAGCATGCCCAATAGGTGAAGTTGCCTGATAGCTGAGAGACCCTGTCATTAGTTGAAAGATTCCGTAGAGCAAGAGAAAGACAGTACTGATGATAAAGAGATAGACAGGAATCATCAGTGAACTGGCAGATTCTTTTAAGCCCCGTAAATTCAAGAGCATAAGCAAGCAAACTAGAAAAATGGAAATGTGGAGGTTGTAAGGGTGTAGAGCAGGGAGAGCTGCTGTGATAGCATCGGCTCCAGATGCAACAGATACCGCTACGGTCAGCATGTAGTCAACTAGCAGACTACCTCCAGCGATTAAGCCAAGTTCGGGAGATAGATTTTCTCGAGTAACCATATAGGCCCCTCCCCCTTGAGGGTAGGCATGGATGATTTGACGGTAGGAGACGGTCAGGCTAGATAGGAGCAGGAGGACAAAGAGGCCGATAGGAAGGCTCCACCATATCGCAAGAGGAGAGAGACTAGCCAAGACGAGGACTACTTGCTCAGGTCCATAGGCAATGGAAGATAGAGCGTCGCTTGACAACATGGCCAAGGCCTGCATTTTTCCCAGCAGACCTCCCTCGCCTTCTGTTAAGGATTTAAGAGGACGACCGATAAAAGTCTGTTTTAATTTTGTAAACATGGTATTTTCCTTTTCTGAAAATTTCAATAAGTGCTATTATACTGCTTTGGGAAAATAGCGTCAAGAGAGGACGATGGATTTTAGAATATTTTGTACAGATGAGGAGAGAGGTCAGTTTTTTTGCTATAATAGTAGATAGAAAACGAGGTTAGAAGAGATGATTTTTGATACACATACACACTTGAATGTAGAAGAATTTGCAGGTCGTGAGGCAGAAGAAATTACCTTGGCTGCTGAGATGGGTGTGACACAGATGAATATTGTTGGTTTTGATAAACCGACGATTGAGCGTGCTTTGGAGTTGGTGGATGAGTACGACCAACTCTACGCGACTATTGGTTGGCATCCGACAGAAGCGGGGACTTACACGGAGGAGATTGAAGCCTACTTGCTTGATAAGCTCAAGCATCCAAAGGTAGTTGCCTTGGGTGAGATTGGTTTGGATTACCATTGGATGACAGCGCCAAAAGAGGTGCAGGAGCAGTTTTTTCGCCGTCAGATTCAGTTATCTAAGGACTTGGATTTGCCTTTTGTAGTTCATACCCGTGATGCGTTGGAAGATACCTATGAGATTATCAAGAGCGAGGGCGTTGGTCCTCGAGGTGGTATCATGCATTCATTTTCAGGGACGCTTGAGTGGGCAGAGAAGTTTGTCGAGCTTGGTATGACCATTTCCTTCTCAGGAGTGGTGACTTTCAAGAAGGCAACTGACATCCAAGAAGCAGCTAAAGAGTTACCTTTGGACAAGATTTTGGTGGAAACGGATGCTCCCTACTTGGCTCCTGTTCCTAAACGTGGTCGTGAAAATAAAACAGCCTACACTCGCTATGTAGTGGACTTTATCGCTGACTTGCGTGGCATGACGGCAGAAGAGCTAGCGGCGGTAACAACTGCAAATGCGGAGCGAATTTTTGGATTGGATAGCAAATAATGAAAGAAAAAATTTCTCAAGTTATCGTGGTCGAAGGGCGCGATGATACGGCCAATCTCAAACGTTACTTCGATGTAGAGACCTATGAGACCCGAGGTTCTGCCATCAATGATCAGGATATAGAGCGGATTCAGCGCTTGCACCAACGTCATGGAGTCATTGTCTTTACAGACCCAGATTTTAATGGGGAGCGGATTCGGCGCATGATCATGACGGCCATTCCAACAGTTCAGCATGCCTTCCTCAAACGAGATGAAGCTGTTCCTAAATCAAAGACCAAGGGACGTTCTCTGGGAATTGAGCATGCCAGCTATGAGGATTTGAAAACAGCGCTGGCTCAGGTGACAGAGCAATTTGAAAACGAGAATGAGTTTGACATTAATCGTAGTGACTTGATTCGTCTTGGTTTTCTAGCGGGAGCAGACAGCCGTAAGCGTAGAGAATATCTAGGAGAGGCTCTCCGAATCGGCTATTCCAACGGCAAGCAACTCCTCAAACGCCTAGAGTTGTTTGGGATCACCTTGGCAGAAGTGGAAGAAGCTATGAAATCTTATGAGTAGGGAAGATGTAGCCGTTACAATTTTTTAAGTTTCACAGTATTTTTCGAAGCAGGTAGAAGAGGAGACGTCTGATGTTAATTGGTCAAAAAATTAAAGAGATTCGGATAGAAAAAGGAATTAGTCGTCCAGATTTTTGTGGAGATGAGCAAGAACTGACAGTTCGTCAACTGTCGCGAATTGAAAGTGGAGCTTCGCAACCGAGTTTGCCCAAGTTAGACTATATTGCTCGCCGGCTAGGAGTTCCCGCTTATAGCCTTATGCCGGATTTTTCAGCTCTTCCTCCTGCTTATTTAGAATTGAAATACCAAATTTTACGTGAACCAATCTATGGTAAAGAAGAGGAGTATGATAAGAAGGAAGCGTGTTTGGAAGAGATAGAGGATTTATTTTATGAGCAACTTCCTAATGAGGAAAAAATATGGTTTGAAGCTACTAGAGCAACGATAGATGTTATTCGAAGCGGACGACCAGAATATGGGGAAACCGTACTGGACGATTATTTTAAAACAATTTATGATAAGGAATTGTTTTTGATAAATGAATTAGAAGTTATCAACTTATATTTTGCTATAGTGCTTACAAAGATAAAACAAGGTCAAAATCAGATTGAAGAAATTAACAGAATTCATTCGTTTTTAGTTCGTTTGACAAATCATGTAGAATTAATTGCACCAGAATATCTGTTTGCTTTAAGTAACACTTTGTTTTCGGGTCTAGCCTGTTTGGATAATCTGTCGTCTTATGATTCACTCGGAGCTTATATCTTTAGCCTTAATCATATAATGGAAAAAACACAAGATTTTCAGAAGAAACCAATTATATTAATGTTGGAGTGGAAATTATCTCTAATAATAAACAATGATTATGTTTCTGCCGAACAGTTCTATCAGAAATCGAAGCTATTTGCTGATATAATAGAAAATTCTTATTTAGTTACTATGTTGGAGAAACAATGGCAAGAAGATTTAAAAAAATATTTATAAACATAGTGAATCAGTGACAAAAATGTCCTTGTTCTAGTATTGAAATGGTTCTAAAGTTCGTCTTTAGGACTGTTTTTTTTATATATAAGCTAAAAATGACACGAAATGGTTCTATTTTAAGGACATTGATGTCCTTTGAGTTTATTTAAGAATAATTTATAATTAATAAAAATGTGAAAGGAGATTACAGTATGAACTTTTTTAGTTTATTTTATTTAGTTACTTGGTGGTTTAAATAAAATTTAGTTATGTCTACTTAGTCTCAAAAAATTTATTCATAACATATAATAAATACAACTTGATAGACTAAATTAGAAAAATAAGGAGAGGATACCATGAGGTGTTGCTTTGAAAAGGTCTATGATCCATGACTTAGTTTTACTTGAATAGAAAATGGACAATATATAATAAATATTTATGATAAAATAAAAAATAGAGGAGTATCAATATGAAACAAACAGTTAAAAAATTAGCCCTTGTAGCGAGCATTGCAGCAACATTAGGTGGAAGTGTAGCAGTAGTATCGGCCGCGGTTAAGTATCCAGATGGTGGTGTCTGGACGTATGGTTCAGGTGACGGAGGTGCTTACTCAAACTACTATCACTCTTCAGAATATCATAGCTCAACAGTTGTTAGTAGAAAAACTGGTTCATCTGATAAGGGATATGCTGGTGCTGGAGGGACTTCTCGTGCATGGATTCGTACTTCTTGGGGAGAGAAAGTTGCATTCTACTATAATGTTTAGAATGGTATAGCCCTATTGTTTAGCTTTACTTGGTCACCTTCTCACTAAGTGACCAAGTAACTTTTTGGAGGAAATGATGAAACGTTTATTTATTTTGATTTCAATGGTATTGGTATCGCTTTATATGGTGATAACTTCCGTTGACCATCGAGAAGAGATTTTATTTGGTAACTATCCTTCTGTTGATGTGACAGGAATGGTGATAAATCAACCAGTAGCTAGTCGCGAAGAGGTGACAGAGGCTTTGAGTCACTTGGCGGTAGAGCATAATAGTCTCATCGCCCGTCGGATTGTTGAGCCAAATGAAGCTGGAGAAACACGCTTTATCTATGCCACTTATGGTGAGGGAGAGCTTCCAGAAGGTCTGACCATTTCCTCCAAGGAGAGTTCAGAAACGAGTGATTTATTAGGGTCTTACTTGATTGTGTCAGGAAGTTTGGATGGAGTGAGTTTACAGACCACCTTGAAAGAACTTGGTTATCAAGGCTTTGTTTCGAATGGAGAAGATCCATTTTCGATAGTCTTATTATTGGCGGCCACCCCTATGGGGCTACTGAGTCTAGCTATTTTTCTGCTGACCTTTATGAGTCTGACCCTGATTTATCGGATCAAGTCCCTTCGTCAAGCAGGGATTCGCTTAATAGCTGGTGAGAGCTTGTTTGGGGTGGCTCTCAGACCAGTGTTAGAAGATGTGAGACAGCTTATCTGCTCAGTGCTGGTATCCAGTCTTTTGGGATTGGGGATTCTCTGGTATCAAGGTGCCTTGTTTATGGCAACGGTACAACTGGTCATCATTGGTCTTTTGCTTTATGGATTGGCCTTGGTAGGGATTTCTACCTTATTAAGTATCGTGTATCTACTTGGTTTACAAGAAAATAGTCTGGTGGATCTATTGAAAGGGAAACTCCCTCTCAAACGTATGATGACATTGATGATGGTGGGGCAACTCTTGGCCGTGCTGGTGGTCGGCTCGAGTGCGACTGCTCTCCTACCCCACTACCGTGAAATGCAGGAAATGGAGAGAGCTAGCGATAAATGGAGCCAGTCCTCAGACCGTTACCGTCTATCCTTTGGTTGGTCTAGTGCATTTGCCGATGAAGAAGGAATGCGTAAGGATAATCGTGAGTGGCAGACATTTACTGAAGAACGGTTAGCCAATACAGACTCTTTTTATATTATGAGCAATGTTGACAATTTCTCAGATGGAGCAGAAGTGGACCTAGATGGCAATCGTCTCAATGACTACACACCGTCAGGGAATGTCATCTATGTCTCACCGCGCTATCTGATAGAAGAAAAGATTACCGTTTCTTCAGAGTTTATGGATAAGATGCAAAACTTGTCTGAGGGAGAGTTTGGGCTGATCTTGCCTGAGAGCTTGCGAGAGCAGTCTGCCTACTATCAAGGATTATTTACAGATTACCTGCAAAACTTTTCATCTGAAAGTGTAGAAGTGACGAGTCAGAAACACTACCTCCCACAGGTAACGCTAGCTTTTACAGAAACAGGACAGGAACGCTTCCTCTATAACGATGGGTACAAGACGACACGCCAGTACCTAAAAGATCCGATTATTGTAGTTTTAACGCCGCAAGCGACTGGAACAAGACCTGTTGCAGGGATGTTATGGGGAACTACGGCTAATAGTGCCTTGAAATTAGATCAATATCAAGACAGCATCACAGCTCTAAAAGAGCAAGGTCTGTATCACAAGGTCTCTTATTTGGTAAAAAGCCAGCTATTTTTTGCCAAGGTACTAAATGACAAACGGATGGAGTTCTACTCTCTCCTTATTGGGACTATTTTGACTCTATCTACGGCTATCTTGTTATTTGATTCCATGAATCTTCTCTATTTTGAGCAGTTTAGACGGGAGATCATGATTAAACGTCTTTCTGGTATGACAATCTATGAGCTTCATGGCAAGTACTTACTGGCGCAAGGAGGAGTTCTCTTACTTGGGCTAATCCTATCTAGTGTTTTGACAGGAGATAGCTTGATTAGCGCTCTAGTTGTAGCTTTATTTACTCTTAACGCCCTCTTGATTTTAGTAAGGCAGGATAAAAAGGAAGAAGCTGGTAGCATGGCAGTATTGAAAGGAAAATAAGATGATTGATATTCAAGAATTGGAAAAGAAGTTTAATGACCGCGCGATTTTCTCTGGTTTAAATCTCAAGTTGGAGAAGGGCAAGGTTTATGCCTTAATCGGAAAGAGTGGAAGCGGAAAGACGACTTTGCTTAATATCTTAGGAAAGCTAGAAAAGATAGATGGTGGAAGGGTTCTCTATCAGGGGAAAGATTTAAAAACCATTCCCACTCGTGAGTATTTTCGAGACCAGATGGGCTATCTCTTTCAAAATTTTGGACTCTTAGAAAACCAATCAATCAAAGAGAATTTGGATTTGGGCTTTGTTGGTCAAAAAATTTCAAAAGTAGAACGTTTGGAAAGGCAAGTGGAGGCTTTAGAAAAGGTTAATCTAGGGTATTTGGATCTAGAACAAAAAATTTATACTTTATCTGGGGGAGAGGCTCAACGAGTTGCCCTTGCGAAGACTATTTTGAAAAATCCACCCTTGATTTTGGCAGATGAACCAACAGCAGCTCTTGATCCTGAAAATTCAGAGGAGGTTATGAATCTCTTGGTGGGCTTGAAAGATGAAAATCGAATTATCATCATTGCGACCCATAATCCCCTAGTCTGGAATAAGGCCGATGAAATCATTGATATGAGGGAGCTTGCTCATGTGTGAAAAAATCCGTATTCGCAGGGTATCTGATTATCCTAGTGCCAGAGGTGGTTTAGAAGATATTCTCATCATGGAAAATATGACCAATCATCTCCTTTTGGTTCAAATCCGAGTGAATGGCTATTTGCTTGATTTTGCTAGTATTGAAGGGCAAAGGCAAAAGCATTATCGTTTGAAAAATTTACCTCAAACGGTTGAACTGACAGTGGACGACGTGGAGGAGGATGTAGATTTGACCCTACCTGAAAATCGAAGTTATAAAGAAGCTGATTTTTTCGAACGGATGTTTCGAGAGAACCGCTAAGTCCACCTTTAAAGATTTTCAAGACTATCTTTCTTCATGAGAGAAGATAGTTTTTTGGTATGATTTTCACCCCCAAAATACAAGGGGAATGTGTTACAATAGTAGTAACAGATAATAGAAAAGAGAATAAATGAGAATTGCAGATTACAGCGTGACCAAGGCAGTGCTGGAGCGTCACGGTTTTACCTTTAAAAAGTCCTTTGGGCAAAATTTCTTGACGGATACCAATATCCTACAAAAAATCGTGGATACGGCTGAGATTGATGACCAGGTCAATGTCATCGAAATCGGGCCAGGGATTGGTGCCTTGACCGAGTTTCTGGCTGAGCGTGCAGCAGAGGTCATGGCCTTTGAAATTGACCATCGTTTGGTACCGATTTTGGCAGATACCCTGCGTGATTTTGATAATGTGACCGTAGTTAACGAAGATATTCTCAAGGTTGATTTGGCGCAACATATCCAGAATTTCAAAAATCCTGACCTGCCCATCAAGGTAGTGGCTAACTTGCCATACTACATCACGACACCTATTCTCATGCACTTGATTGAAAGTGGGATTCCTTTTAGTGAGTTTGTCGTCATGATGCAAAAGGAAGTGGCGGACCGCATTTCAGCCCAGCCGAATACCAAGGCTTATGGTAGCTTGTCGATTGCGGTGCAGTATTACATGACAGCCAAGGTTGCCTTTATCGTGCCTCGTACGGTCTTTGTGCCAGCGCCAAATGTGGACTCAGCCATCTTGAAAATGGTGCGTCGTCCAGAGCCGGTTGTAGCAGTGGAAGACGAGAACTTCTTCTTTAAGATTTCCAAGGCAAGTTTCACCCATCGCCGCAAGACCTTGTGGAACAATTTGACAGGTTACTTTGGCAAGACTGAGGAAGTTAAGGACAAGCTGACCAAGGCTTTGGACCAAGCAGGCTTGTCACCAAGTGTACGTGGGGAAGCTCTCAGCTTGGAAGAATTTGCCAGCCTAGCAGATGCACTTAAAGGGCAAGGACTCTAAGATGCAGGGACAAATTATTAAAGCCTTGGCAGGCTTCTACTATGTAGAGAGTGAGGGCAAGGTTTATCAGACACGGGCGCGTGGAAATTTCCGTAAAAAAGGTCACACACCCTACGTTGGGGATTGGGTAGATTTCTCTGCGGAGGAAAATTCAGAGGGCTATATTCTCAAGATTCACGAACGGAAAAATAGTCTGGTCCGTCCGCCCATTGTCAATATCGACCAAGCTGTAGTAATCATGTCCGTCAAGGAACCTGAATTTAACAGCAATTTGCTGGATCGGTTCTTGGTTCTCTTGGAGCACAAGGGCATTCATCCCATCGTTTATATTTCTAAAATGGATTTGTTGGAAGATAGAGGCGAACTGGATTTTTACCAACAAACCTATGGTGACATCGGCTATGACTTTGTGACCAGTAAAGAGGAACTCCTGCCCTTGTTAACAGGCAAGGTTACAGTCTTTATGGGGCAGACAGGTGTTGGAAAATCAACCCTTCTCAATAAAATCGCACCAGACCTCAATCTTGAAACAGGAGAAATCTCAGACAGTCTGGGTCGCGGGCGCCATACCACTCGAGCTGTTAGTTTTTACAACCTTAATGGGGGTAAAATCGCAGATACACCAGGTTTTTCATCGCTGGATTATGAAGTAACAACGGCTGAAGACCTCAATCAGGCCTTCCCAGAGATTGCTACTGTTAGCCGAGATTGTAAGTTCCGTACTTGTACCCATACCCATGAGCCGTCCTGTGCAGTGAAGCCAGCAGTGGAAGAAGGGACTATTGCCAGCTTCCGTTTTGACAACTACCTGCAATTCCTCAGTGAAATTGAAAATCGTAGAGAAACCTACAAAAAAGTCAGCAAAAAAATTCCAAAATAAGGAGAAACCTATGTCTCAATACAAGATTGCTCCGTCAATTCTGGCAGCAGATTATGCCAACTTTGAACGTGAAATCAAACGCTTAGAAGCAACTGGGGCAGAATATGCCCATATCGATATCATGGATGGGCACTTTGTGCCACAAATCAGTTTTGGTGCAGGTGTGGTCGAAGCTCTTCGCCCTCATAGTAAGATGGTCTTTGACTGCCACTTGATGGTAGCTAATCCAGAGCATCATCTGGAAGACTTTGCGCGTGCGGGAGCAGATATCATCAGCATCCATGCGGAAGCAACGAATCATATTCATGGTGCCCTCCAAAAAATTCGTTCACTCGGAGTTAAGCCTTCAGTCGTTATCAATCCTGGCACACCAGTTGAAGCCATCAAGCACGTCCTTCATCTAGTTGACCAAGTCTTAGTCATGACAGTTAACCCTGGCTTCGGTGGGCAAGCTTTTCTACCTGAAACCATGGATAAGGTTCGTGAGTTGGTTGCACTTCGTAAGGAAAAAGGTTTGAACTTTGAAATCGAAGTGGATGGTGGGATTGATGATAAAACGATTGCTCAAGCTAAAGAAGCTGGTGCGACCGTTTTTGTAGCAGGTTCCTATGTCTTTAAGGGAGATGTCAATGAGCGAGTACAAACTCTCAGAAAACAACTGGACTAGGGTTGCAGTTTTTGCAGGCGGAGACCGCGGTCATTATCGGACAGATTTTGATGCTTTTGTCGGTGTGGATCGAGGCTCGCTCTGGGTCTTGGAAGAAGATTTGCCTCTTGCTCTAGCAGTCGGAGATTTTGATTCTGTGACCGAAGAAGAGCGACAGGTGATTCAAAAACGTGCCCAGTATTTTGTTCAAGCCCGACCAGAAAAGGATGATACTGATCTGGAATTGGCTCTCTTGACTATTTTTGAGAAAAATCCTCAGGCTGAGGTTACTATTTTCGGTGCTTTGGGTGGCCGTATTGACCATATGCTGGCCAATGTTTTTCTGCCTAGCAATCCCAAGTTGGCTCCCTATATGCGTCAGATAGCGATTGAGGATGGGCAAAACTTGATTGCCTATTGTCCAGAAGGAACCAGTCAGCTAGAACCTCGTTCAGACTACGACTATCTTGCCTTTATGCCGGTTCGGGATAGCCAGCTGACCATTCTTGGTGCCAAGTATGAGTTGACAGAGGAAAATTTTTTCTTTAAAAAAGTGTACGCTTCTAACGAATATATAGATAGGGAAGTGTCGGTGACTTGCCCAGATGGCTATGTAGTCGTGCTGCATAGCAAGGACAGGAGGTAGGATGGAAAGTTTACTTGTTCTATTATTGATTGCCAACCTTGCTGGCCTCTTTCTGATTTGGCAAAGGCAGGATAAGCAGGAGAAACACCTAAGCAAGAGCTTGGAGGATCAGGCAGATCACTTGTCAGACCAGTTGGACTACCGCTTTGAACAAGCCCGACAAGCCAGTCAGTTGGACCAAAAAGATTTGGAAGTGGCTGTCAGTGACCGTTTGCAAGAAGTGCGAATCGAGTTGCACCAAGGCTTAACTCAGGTCCGTCAAGAAATGACGGAGAATCTCCTCCAAACCAGGGATAAGACTGACCAACGTCTCCAAGCCCTGCAGGAATCAAATGAGCAACGTTTGGAACAAATGCGCCAGACAGTCGAGGAAAAACTAGAAAAGACCTTGCAGACACGCTTGCAGGCTTCCTTTGAGACAGTTTCCAAACAACTGGAGTCTGTCAATCGAGGCCTTGGAGAGATGCAGACAGTTGCGCGTGATGTCGGTGCTCTTAATAAGGTTCTCTCTGGAACCAAAACGCGAGGAATTTTGGGAGAATTGCAACTGGGGCAAATCATTGAAGACATTATGACACCAGCCCAGTACGAGCGAGAATTTGCAACGGTTGAAAACTCTAGCGAGCGAGTGGAGTATGCTATCAAGTTACCTGGACAAGGCGACCAGGAATATGTCTACCTGCCAATCGACTCTAAATTTCCACTGGCAGATTATTACCGTTTGGAAGAAGCCTATGAAGCAGGCGATAAGGACGAAATCGAACGTTGTCGTAAGTCACTCCTAGCAAGCGTCAAGCGCTTTGCCAAGGATATCAAGAACAAGTACATAGCCCCACCTCGTACGACCAATTTTGGAGTTTTGTTTGTTCCGACAGAAGGTCTCTACTCAGAAATCGTCCGCAATCCGGTCTTCTTTGATGACTTGAGACGGGAAGAGCAGATTATTGTCGCAGGACCAAGTACCCTGTCAGCTCTGCTCAATTCCCTATCGGTTGGCTTCAAGACTCTCAATATCCAAAAGAGTGCCGACCATATCAGCAAGACTCTTGCTAGTGTCAAGACCGAGTTTGGCAAGTTTGGTGGTATTCTGGTCAAGGCACAAAAACATCTCCAACATGCCTCTGGCAATATTGATGAATTATTAAACCGTCGCACTACAGCTATCGAGCGGACGCTCCGTCACATTGAGTTGTCAGAAGGTGAGCCTGCGCTTGATCTACTCCATTTCCAAGAAAATGAGGAAGAATATGAAGATTAGTCACATGAAAAAAGATGAGCTATTTGAAGGCTTTTACCTAATCAAGTCAGCTGACCTGAGGCAAACTCGAGCTGGGAAAAACTACCTAGCCTTTACCTTCCAAGATGATAGTGGCGAGATTGAAGGGAAGCTCTGGGATGCCCAACCTCATAACGTTGAGGCCTTTACCGCAGGTAAGGTTGTCCACATGAAAGGGCGCCGAGAAGTTTATAACAACACCCCTCAAGTCAATCAAATTACTCTCCGCCTGCCTCAACCTGGCGAACCCAACGATCCAGCTGATTTCAAGGTCAAGTCACCAGTTGATGTCAAGGAAATCCGTGACTATATGTCGCAAATGATTTTCAAAATTGAAAATCCTGTTTGGCAACGAATTGTCCGAAATCTCTACACCAAGTATGATAAGGAATTTTACTCTTATCCAGCAGCCAAGACCAACCATCATGCCTTTGAAACGGGTTTGGCCTATCATACGGCGACCATGGTGCGTTTGGCAGATGCTATTAGCGAAGTCTATCCTCAGCTCAATAAGAGCCTGCTCTATGCAGGGATTATGCTACATGACTTAGCTAAGGTCATTGAGTTGACGGGACCAGATCAGACCGAATACACAGTTAGAGGCAATCTCCTTGGGCATATTGCTTTGATTGATAGCGAAATTACTAAAACAGTTATGGAACTTGGCATTGATGATACCAAGGAAGAAGTCGTTCTGCTCCGCCACGTCATCCTCAGTCACCATGGCTTGCTTGAGTATGGAAGTCCAGTCCGTCCACGCATTATGGAAGCAGAGATTATCCATATGATTGATAATCTGGATGCAAGCATGATGATGATGTCAACAGCTCTGGCTTTGGTGGATAAAGGAGAGATGACCAATAAAATCTTCGCTATGGACAATCGTTCCTTCTATAAACCAGATTTAGATTAATAATTTAAGAAAAACGAGCATTTTTAGGATAAGAATGTTCGTTTTTTTATGTGAATATGGTATAATAGATAAAATATCAAAATTAAATGAAGTAGGAAATAGAAATGAAATTAAGAAGAAGTGATCGGATGGTTGTCATTTCCAACTATTTGATTAATAATCCTTATAAACTAACTAGTCTCAATACTTTTGCTGAAAAGTATGAATCTGCCAAATCATCCATCTCAGAGGATATCGTCATTATCAAACGCGCCTTTGAAGAAATTGAAATCGGTCATATCCAGACAGTAACTGGTGCTGGTGGTGGTGTTATTTTCACACCATCAATCTCAAGTCATGATGCCAAGGAAATGGTCGAGGACTTGCGTGCCAAGTTGTCAGAAAGTGATCGTATCTTGCCAGGTGGCTATATCTACCTGTCTGATTTGCTTAGCACACCAGCTATCTTGAAAAATATTGGTCGCATTATTGCCAAGAGCTTTATGGACCAAAAAATTGATGCGGTTATGACAGTAGCGACTAAGGGTGTTCCACTTGCAAATGCAGTTGCCAATGTCCTCAATGTTCCTTTTGTTATTGTGCGCCGTGACCTGAAAATTACCGAAGGTTCAACTGTCAGCGTCAACTATGTATCCGGTTCAAGTGGTGACCGCATTGAGAAAATGTTCCTTTCAAAACGTAGTCTCAAGGCAGGCAGTCGTGTCTTGATTGTGGATGACTTCTTGAAAGGCGGAGGAACTGTCAACGGGATGATTAGTCTCTTGCGTGAGTTTGATTCAGAATTGGCAGGTGTAGCGGTCTTTGCGGATAATGCTCAAGAAGAACGCGAAAAGCAGTTTGATTACAAGTCACTCTTGAAGGTAACCAATATTGATGTCAAGAACCAAGCCATCGATGTTGAGGTTGGCAATATCTTTGACGAAGATAAATAAGAGATAGAACTAAAGGTTGGAACGATTGTCCCAGCCTTTCTTTG
Organism: Streptococcus mitis; assembly: GCF_003942685.1. GTDB lineage: Bacteria > Bacillota > Bacilli > Lactobacillales > Streptococcaceae > Streptococcus > Streptococcus mitis_CD. Next base: position 64,001 of record NZ_RJNR01000007.1, read on the forward strand.
CAAATAGAATAGAAGGAAACTTATGAAAACACCATTTATCAATAAAGAAGACTTAGAAGCGATTGTTGCCGAGTTCCCGACACCTTTTCACTTGTATGATGAGAAGGGAATTCGTGAAAAGGCAAGAGCTGTCAACCAAGCATTTTCGTGGAACAAGGGTTTTAAGGAATATTTTGCAGTTAAGGCTACTCCCACCCCAGCTATTTTGAAAATTCTCCAAGAGGAAGGCTGTGGTGTGGACTGCTCTAGTTATGTAGAACTTTTGATGAGTCATAAACTGGACTTTCCAGGTTCTGAGATTATGTTCTCTTCAAACAACACGCCAGACAAGGAATACGCCTATGCACGTGAATTGGGTGCGACCATTAACTTGGATGCCTTTGAAGATATTGAACATCTAGAGAGAGCAGCAGGTATTCCAGAAATTATCTCTTGTCGTTACAATCCTGGAGGCGTTTTTGAACTGGGGACAGACATCATGGACAATCCTGGAGAAGCCAAGTTTGGCATGACCAAGGATCAGCTCTTTGAAGCTTTTGCCATCTTGAAGGAAAAAGGAGCCAAGACTTTTGGGATTCACTCCTTCCTAGCGTCCAATACCGTAACCCATCTCTATTATCCAGAGTTGGCTCGTCAGCTCTTTGAATTGGCTGTTGAAATCAAGGAAAAGTTGGGCATTTCGCTAGACTTTATCAATCTTTCAGGCGGTATTGGTGTCAACTATCGTCCAGACCAGGAGCCAAATGATATCGCTTTGATTGGTGAGGGAGTTCGTAAGGTGTATGAAGAAGTCCTTACGCCAGCAGGTCTTGGTGAGGTCAAGATTTTCACTGAATTGGGTCGTTTTATGCTAGCTCCTCACGGTGCTTTGGTCACAAGAGTCACTCATAAGAAGGAAACCTACCGTACCTATCTAGGTGTGGATGCATCAGCAGTCAACCTCATGCGTCCAGCCATGTACGGCGCCTACCACCATATTACCAATATGACTCATCCAGAAGGACCAGCTGAAGTGGTAGATGTGGTTGGTTCACTCTGTGAAAACAATGATAAATTTGCAGTGAATCGCGAACTGCCTCATACAGAAATCGGTGATTTGCTGGTAATTCATGATACAGGTGCCCACGGATTTTCAATGGGATACCAGTACAACGCCAAACTTCGTTCTGCGGAAATCCTCTATACCGAAGAAGGTAAAGCCCGTCAAATCCGCCGTGCGGAGCGCCCTGAGGACTATTTTGCAACCTTATATGGCTTTGATTTTGAAGAATAAAATGATAAGTAATTGAAAATGAAATTGAAAAACAGATTGCTTTCTAAAAAATAGGCAAAAATCTTGTTTTTCCTTCAAGTCGTGATATAATAAAACTATAAAACGTTTTCAAGGAAGGTAACGATATGTCTGAAGAAACAATTGATTATGGACAAGTGACAGGAATGGTGCATTCGACAGAAAGTTTTGGGGCGGTAGATGGCCCTGGTATTCGCTTTATTGTCTTTTTGCAGGGCTGTCACATGCGTTGCCAGTATTGCCACAACCCAGACACTTGGGCTATGGAGTCCAATAAATCACGTGAACGGACGGTAGATGATGTTTTGACAGAGGCCTTGCGCTACCGCGGTTTCTGGGGGAATAAGGGTGGGATTACAGTCAGTGGAGGGGAAGCCCTCTTGCAGATTGATTTCTTGATTGCCCTCTTTACCAAGGCTAAGGAACAAGGAATCCACTGTACCTTGGATACCTGTGCCCTTCCTTTCCGTAATAAACCACGTTACCTTGAGAAGTTTGACAAACTCATGGCTGTTACTGACTTGGTTCTCTTGGATATCAAGGAAATCAACGAAGAACAGCACAAAATTGTCACTAGCCAAACCAATAAAAATATCTTGGCCTGTGCCCAGTATCTATCAGATATCGGGAAACCTGTCTGGATTCGCCACGTGCTAGTTCCAGGTTTGACAGACAGAGATGATGACTTGATTGAACTTGGTAAGTTCGTCAAGACTCTCAAAAATGTGGATAAGTTTGAAATTCTACCATATCATACCATGGGTGAGTTCAAATGGCGTGAATTGGGAATTCCTTATTCGCTCGAAGGGGTTAAACCACCAACAGCAGACCGCGTCAAGAACGCTAAAAAACTCATGGATACCGAAAGTTACCAAGACTATATGAAACGTGTACATGGATAAAAAAGAAGCCTGATGGAAACATCGGGCTTTTAAATTTACACAAATATAGATAATTAAATGAAACAAAATTTTATACTCTTCGAAAATCTCTTCAAACCACGTCAGCGTCGCTTTGTCGTATATATGTGACTGACTTCGTCAGTCTTATCTACAACCTCAAAACCGTGTTTTGAGCAGCCTGCGGCTAGCTTCCTAGTTTGCTCTTTGATTTTCATTGAGTATTAAATCTTTTTTACTCTCTAAATTCTGAAAAAAATCCGAAAATGAGTGTATAAGATATAGTTACTTTTAGAAATATTAAATAGAATAGGAGAACATCTATGGAACAAAGTATTACCATTAAAAATTTATGTAAGTCGTATGGCCAAACTCAAATTTTAAAAGATATTTCTTTTGAAGCAAAAGCAGGTAAAGTGACTGCTTTCCTGGGTCCAAATGGAGCTGGTAAAAGTTCAACCTTACGTATTTTATTAGGATTAGACAAAGCAACATCTGGTCTTACCAAAATTGGAGATCAAACTTATAAGGAATTAAAATTTCCTCTAAAGACTGTAGGAGCTTCATTTGACAGTGTAGGAGCTCCTGATGATCGGACTGTTTATCAACATTTGAAAATTGTTGCTGCTAGTAATGGGATATCCAGTCAGCGAATTGAACAAGTCTTGGATATGGTGGATATTAGTCATAAGAAAAAATCTAAAATTGGGAAATTATCATTAGGAGAAGGACAACGCTTGGGAATTGCAACAGCTCTATTAGGAAATCCTCAATATCTGATATTGGATGAACCGACTAATGGGTTGGATCCAAGAGGAATTCGGTGGTTTAGAGAGTTTATAAAAAAACAAGCTCAAGAAGGGAAGACCGTCTTACTGTCATCTCATATATTATCGGAAGTGGAAGCAGTAACAGATGATGTAGTTATCATAAATAAAGGAAAAGTTCTTATAAAAGGGACTTTACAAGAAGTGATGAAAAATCTTTCTTCACTAGAGGAAGTCTTCTTTAGTTTAACAGAGGGAGGGAAGTGACATGGCACTTATTTACTCTCTTCATTCTGAAATATTGAAATTACTTTATAATAGAGCTACTCATGTTGTACTATTCTTGATACTGGTATTTCAAACGTTTTTAGCAAATATTGGTGCTTCTCAAATTGTTTCAGTTGGTATCCATGCTACACCAGAGACAAATCCAGATTTAGCAGAGGCCTTACCTCCTATTGAATTTTTAGGTTTTGATGTCACTTTATTTGGTGTTTTTATTATGATTATCCTAGGCTCAATTTACGGAGCCGAGGAATACAAAGGCTTGGCTATTCGTACAAGCCTCCTCTCTGTTACAAATCGAAGTACTTTCCTAGTTTCAAAAACATTAGTTTGGCTTATATTTTCTTTTATCATTTCCTTTCTATCAATATTCTTGACAATTAACATGACACATTATGTTTTAGGACAAGATGGCTTATTGCTTTTTTTACTAAATGGAACAGTTTGGTTCTATATATTTTTAGCCAGTATAGCTTGGACTTTGTTGGGACTGCTGGCCTATATTATGGCTTTGACATTTAAAACAGCCATTGTTCCTCTATTATTTTTGCTTCCTCAAGTCTACAATTTAGGAACATTCTTAGCAAACTATATATCGGTTGCAAAATTTCTTCCAGTTGCATTGGGGCAAGGATTGATTGCTACATCTCCTCAAATTTTAGAATATAATAGTTTACAAAATATTTTACTTTTACTTTGTTGGAACTTCTCATTCTTGGCTTTAGCAATCTACCGCTTACTTAAGTCAGATATTGGAGGAGGTGAATAAGTTGAAAGAGCAACTTAAAAGTGAGTATCTCAAGTTTATTATGAATCCGTGGCACTGGTTGATTATAGGTGCTCTATTACTGTGTGTTCCAGCGTTAGTTATTTTTTTAAATAATAAGCCAGACCAGTTGACCCTACAGTTTGTTTTGGAACAGCTACTGCAAAGTCTCTATTTAGGACAGGCGGGTTTCATTAGTCTAGCTGTTCTATTTATAGGTCAAGAATTTACAGGTTCTAGCCTTCGTACCAGTTTTCTTACATGTCCAAATCGTTTGATATTTATAATCTGTAAACTAGCTATTGTATTATGTATGGAAATTGTATTATTGGTTGCTGTAATATCATTATGCATACTAATCGCGCAAGGATACTACAATATCAATCTTTTGAGTAATATTAAACATGTTCTAACAATTCTATTTCCAGCTTGTATTTCTATTCTAACCTTCTCTCTTTTAAGTGGTATTTTTGTATTTATTTCCCAGTCTTTTATCTTAATTTTGGGAATAAGTTTATCCCTTTTATTGGGGTTGGGACAAATGTTATTACAATTCAGTTCTTTTTTTAGAAATTTACCATTACTGGCTAGTATGAATTGTTTTTATACCTATCCATTGTCTCTTTATTATCCAGTGTGGCAAGGCTTAGGGATACAAATAGTTTGGTTATTAATTGTTTTTCTATTTGCTACATTGATACTTATAGGAAAAAATGTACGCTAAAGACAGGGGATATCCTGTCTTTTTCTCAGTTAGTGCTATAATATATTCAGGAGGGTGAGTTATGGCTTATAAAATTTTGGTTGTAGATGATGATCTTGCTATTCTTCGCCTAATAAAAAAAGTACTAGAATATGAAAAATATGAAGTAGTCATACGAAATAAGATAGAAGAGATTGATCTTTGTGATTTTACAGGCTTTGACTTGATTCTATTAGATATTATGATGCCTGTTAGTGGTTTAGAAATCTGTCAGATGATTCGCGAGCAGATAACTGTTCCTATCTGTTTTATAACTGCCAAGGATATGGATGAAGACTTAGTAGCTGGAATCAATGCAGGTGCTGATGATTATATTATGAAGCCCTTTAGTATGCAAGAACTTTTAGCACGTGTTAAAATGCACTTGCGTCGTGAAGAACGGACTAAAGGAAATGTTCATCAAATAAAGATTGGGAAGCTTATACTATATACGGATAGTAAGGAACTATTTGTAAACGATGATAAGATTGCCTTGACAAGGAGGGAATTTGATATAGTGAATCTTTTAGCAAGCACCCCAAGTAGAATATACTCTATAGAGGAAATTTATAATTATCTATATCCACAAAGTTCCGAAGCTCTTTTACGTTCGGTTTCAGAGTATATTTATCAAATTCGTCAAAAGCTGAAACCTTATCAATTAAATCCAATTAAAACCTTGTATGGTGGAGGATATCAATGGGTAGAATCAAAAGTTTTAGACAATTAATTCGAGAAACCTGTTGGAGAATTATTTGGCAGTTTAGTCTTGGCTTACTAATGGCCTATCTTATTCCCTTAGCTTCAGTATCTATACAAATAAATGAAGATGGGAAACCTTTAAACAATAGTGGTGTTCTATCAATCTTTTTTAATGTGTCATCATGGATATATATTTGTGTTTTATTGATTATTCTAATAAGTTATCACATTGGAAAATTGTTGAAAAAACTGAGTTATGAAATGACTTTGATTTATGAAAATAGTATGTGGTTGGAGAAGGAATGTACAGAAAGTTTAACGGTTAAAGAATTTCGCGAGACAGGAAATCGGATTATTGTGATGCAAGATAGAATTCGACAATTAATAGTTGATGAGAAACAGCAGAAGGAAGATTTAATGTTTCAGGTTTCAGCAGCTTCTCATGATTTAAAAACTCCCTTAACCATTATTAGGGGAAATGTGGAATTTTTGCAGACGATAACTGAAAACGACCAATCTCAAGAATGCTTAGCAGATATAGAAAGAGCTAGTCAACAGTTACTAGATTATTTCAATCAATTGATTCACTATTCTAAAACCTATTATGATGATGAGACAGGTTGGACGGAGTATTCCTCTTCAGATTTTATCAATGAATTAGAGAAAGAAGTCTCTTTTTTGATAAAAAATCAGATGAAGTTTTCTTTTGAACAAAATGTGAAAGGAACTGAAAACTATTATATAAATCCATCTCTTCTGATTCGTGCCATACAAAATATTTTAACAAATGCTTTGGAATACGCCGATAAACAGAATCCTAAAATTAACATTAGGGTAGAGCAAGAGGAGAAAGAATTGAAAATAGGCATATGGAATAATGGCTCGGAATTTCCAGATGAAGTTTTAAATAATTTTGGAAAGCTCTTTTATCGTATGGATAAAGCTAGATCGTATAAAGAGCAACATTATGGTATTGGACTGAGTTTTGTATGTAGAGTTGCAAAACTACACAAAGGCCGAGTTGAGCTTAGAAATAGAGACGCGGGAGCAGAAGTTTTAATAACTGTGAATTGTATTAAATCATAGTGATTTACTTGTTAATTTATGATTGAATAGTTTTTTATATGTGAGCTTTTAAACTATTTAACGTTTTCGATTAGTATAAGATGTAACGGTAGATAATAAAAACGAATGATGATATCTAGTTGATGAAAACTATTTATCATTCATTCGTTTTTTTAATTATTGGATAATTTACGTAGCCTTATCTCGAACGTTGTTTTCCAGCGTTGCGATTTTTATGTTTTTTCTTGCTTGTGATAGCAGTTGGTTGTCCAGGGGTAACGTCTTTTCGTCCACTTGGTGTAGAGAAAGTACTTGCTTTTGGTGGGTTCTTTGCCAGTTCTTCACGGACTTTTTTGCGAAGTTTTGGACGAACGATATAGTTGACGATAAACTGTTGGAGAATCATCATGAAACCACCGACAACCCAGTAAAGTGTGACACTGGCTGGTGAAATGAGGGAGAAGACAACAATCGTGATTGGGCTCACGTAAGCCATTTTCTTGATTTGTTCTCTTTGCGTTTCGTCTTCTACTCCGTGAAGTGAAAGGAGCGATTGAAGATAGTAAAGGACACCTGCGCAGGCAACCAAAATCATACTTGGAGAACCTAGAGGAATGCCTAGGTAGCTTGCTTGAGCAACCCCTTCAGTATGTTGGGCAGCAAAGTAGATAGCTGAGAAGAAAGGCATTTGAAGGAGGATAGGGAAACATCCTACACCACCAAACATGCTGATGCCGTGTTCTTTTTGAGCGGCAAAGAGAGCTTGTTGGGCTTCGAGTTTTTCTTCTTGAGTAGTCGCTTCCTTGAGACGTGTTTGGTGTGGCTCAAGGACGTGCTTGAGGGCGTTCATCTTTTCAGAGTGAAGCGTTGCCTTCCATGATTGGTAGATACCAAGTGGCAAGATAATCAAGCGCACGATAATGGTTACGATGATGATAGCGACACCAAAGCCTAGACCTTGATCAGTAGCGAAGTACTTGATAGCTTCAGCCATAGGCGCTCCGATAGTATTCCAAATAAATCCTATTGGCTTTCCTGTGGCTTTATCGACTCTAACACAGCCAGTCAAGACTAGCAACATAGCCACTCCCATAGCTGAGAGTGCAAAACGTTTAATAGATTTCACTGTTTTTATTCCTTCTTTAAAAATTATACCTTTCTATTCTACTGTTTTTTTACAAAATATACAATAGTTCTAGAGACCTAATTTGCGATTTTAAAGTCAGGGTAAGGAGGAAAGTTACTTAGTTTGACATCTAAGTAGCTGACTTTTGAAAAAGGTGTGGGTCCTTTTCGGATTTCTTGGATAAATTTTGCCATGATAGTAGATGAGTCTGCTTGGGCTAAAATTTCCACTGTGCCGTCGTCATTATTCCAGACTCGACCTGTGATGCCACCAATTTCAAGTGCCAAGCTGTAAACACCCCAACGAAAGCCGACTCCCTGCACCCTACCTTGGGCGATCATTCTAACCTTTTGCATACCAAACCCCTTTGATTGTGTTATAATATTTCTATGACTATTATAACCTCAAAAGCCAATTCTGTGGTAAAAAATGCCAAGAAATTACACCAAAAAAAATACCGTAAGTCTACTTATTTGATTGAAGGTTGGCACTTGTTTGAAGAAACTGTTCAAGCTGGAGTGACGATTGAGAAAATTTTTGCCCTAGAAAGTTATAGAGATCAGTTATCTGCTTTTCCGCAAATTGTCTGGGTGTCAGAGGAGATTTTGCGGGATTTGGCAGATACGCAAACACCTCAAGGCATTGTCGCAGTTATTCAAAAAGAAGAAGTGGGACCGCCTGATTTTAGTCAGGGTAAGTTTCTATTTTTAGAAGATGTCCAAGATCCTGGTAATGTAGGTACCATGATTCGGACTGCGGACGCGGCAGGTTTGACAGGGGTCATTGTTTCAGACAAGTCAGCGGATATTTACAGTCTCAAGACTCTGCGTTCCATGCAAGGAAGCCATTTTCATTTGCCCATCTATCGTATGCCTGTTGCTACCTTTATAGAAGAGGCAAAGAAGAGCAATTTGCCCATTCTGGCAACGACCTTATCGAGAGATTCCAAGGATTATCGTGAGCTTTCTCCCCTAGAAAATTTTGCTTTAGTCATGGGAAATGAAGGGCAAGGGATTAGTCCTATCATGGCTGAAAGTGCCAATCAGCTGGTTCATATTGGTATGAAAGGTAGGGCGGAGAGTCTCAATGTGGCAGTTGCCGCAGGCATTTTGATGTTTTATTTCAGCTAATTTAAAAAAACTTTGTTATAATCAAGATATAGTTATAGAAAAAGGAGAATCAGAATGAATCAAACAATTATTCAAGAACGTTCAGGTCTCAATCAATTTTACGCTAAGGTTTATGCCTTTGTAGGGATTGGAATTGGACTATCAGCTCTGGTGTCAGCTTTGATGTTGACAGTCTTTCAGGCTCAATTGACTTACTTTTTAATGCATGGCCGTCTCTGGTTGATGGTTGCAACTTTTGCAGAACTTGCTCTGGTATTTGTTGCAAGTAGCATGGCTGCAAAAAATAGCCCAGCAGCTCTGCCAGTATTTTTACTTTACTCAGTATTAAACGGCTTTACCCTCAGTTTTGTGGTGGCCTTCTATACTCCAGGTACAGTTTTATCTGCCTTTGTATCAAGCGCCCTTCTCTTCTTTGTCATGGCGGCAGTCGGTATGTTCACCAAGAAAGATTTGAGTGGCCTTGGTCGGGCTATGATGGCGGCTCTTATCGGTTTGTTGATTGCTATGGTAGTCAATATTTTCTTGGCTAGCGGTTTCTTTGATTATATGATTAGCGTAGCCATGGTCTTGGTCTTCTCTGGGCTGATTGCTTGGGACAACCAAAGAATTCGCTATGCATATGAGCAATCACAAGGTCGTGTAGAGACAGGTTGGGTTGTGTCAATGGCTCTCAGTATCTATCTTGATTTTATCAATCTTTTCCTAAGTATTCTACGTATCTTCGGTCGCAATGACTAAAGGTCCCTAACATCAGTGTTCGAAGGAGCACTGATTTTTTTATATTTGGTCTTTTCTTTTCTTGGAAATAGGTGTATAATGCTTTTAATTAATTTTTTGAGGAGTAGTTTATGAAGAAAAGTTTTATCCATCAACAAGAAGAAATTTCCTTTGTCAAAAACACTTTTACCCAGTATTTGAAAGATAAGTTAGAAGTTGTCGAAGTTCAAGGTCCTATCTTGAGTAGGGTCGGCGACGGGATGCAGGACAACTTATCAGGTGTGGAGAATGCCGTATCGGTCAAGGTTCTCCAAATCCCTGATGCTACTTATGAAGTGGTGCACTCCCTTGCCAAATGGAAACGCCACACTTTGGCTCGTTTTGGTTTCGGTGAAGGTGAAGGTCTTTTCGTCCACATGAAGGCCCTTCGTCCAGACGAAGATTCGCTTGATGCGACCCACTCTGTTTATGTTGACCAGTGGGACTGGGAGAAGGTTATCCCAAATGGACAACGTAACATTGCCTACCTAAAAGAAACAGTTGAGAAGATTTATAAGGCTATTCGCCTGACTGAGCTAGCTGTTGAAGCCCGCTATGATATTGAGTCTGTCTTGCCAAAACAAATCACCTTTATCCACACAGAAGAGTTGGTAGAACGCTACCCAGACTTGACACCAAAAGAGCGTGAAAATGCTATTTGTAAAGAATTTGGAGCAGTCTTCTTGATCGGTATCGGTGGTGAATTACCAGACGGTAAACCGCACGATGGACGTGCACCAGACTACGATGACTGGACAAGTGAGTCTGAAAATGGCTATAAGGGTCTAAATGGTGATATTCTTGTTTGGAATGAGTCTTTAGGTGGAGCCTTTGAGTTGTCTTCTATGGGAATCCGTGTAGATGAAGAAACTCTTCGCCGTCAGGTTGCCATCACAGGTGATGAAGACCGTTTAGAATTGGAATGGCACAAGGCTTTGTTGAACGGCTTATTCCCATTGACAATCGGTGGAGGAATTGGACAATCTCGGATGGCCATGTTCCTACTTCGCAAGAAACACATCGGAGAAGTGCAAACAAGTGTTTGGCCTCAAGAAGTCCGCGATACTTACGAAAATATTTTGTAGAGAATCGAACCGCAAGGTTCGGTTTTCTTTCTCTTTTCGCTCATAATTTGGTATAATAAACGGTATGAAGATCGTATCAGGAATCTATGGGGGACGCCCCCTCAAGACACTAGAAGGCAAGACGACAAGACCTACTTCAGATAAGGTTAGGGGAGCCATTTTTAACATGATTGGTCCCTACTTTGAAGGTGGACGAGTCTTGGACCTTTATGCAGGTAGTGGTGGTTTATCTATCGAAGCAGTATCGCGTGGCATGTCTAGCGCTGTTTTGGTGGAACGAGACCGTAAGGCTCAGGCTATCGTGGCTGAAAATATTCAGATGACCAAGGAAGTTGGAAAATTTCAACTCCTTAAGATGGATGCAGAAAGGGCATTGGAACAGGTATCTGGGGAATTCGACCTCATTTTCTTAGACCCTCCTTATGCCAAGGAACAAATCGTAGCAGATATTGAAAAAATGGCTGAGAGGGAGCTTTTTTCTGAAGATGTCATGGTCGTGTGTGAGACGGATAAGACCGTTGAACTTCCAGAAGAAATTGCCTGTCTTGGTATCTGGAAGGAAAAGATTTATGGAATTAGTAAGGTGACAGTCTATGTCAGATAAGATTGGCTTATTCACAGGCTCATTTGATCCGATGACAAATGGGCATCTGGATATCATTGAACGGGCTAGCAAACTTTTTGATAAGCTCTATGTAGGTATTTTTTTTAATCCCCACAAACAAGGATTTCTCCCTCTTGAAAATCGTAAACGAGGGCTAGAAAAGGCTTTGAAACATTTGGAAAATGTTGAAGTTGTGTCTTCTCATGATGAATTGGTGGTTAATGTCGCAAAAAGACTGGGGGCTACTTTCTTAGTTCGAGGCTTGAGAAATGCGTCGGATTTGCAATATGAAGCCAGTTTTGATTACTACAACCATCAGCTGTCTCCTGACATAGAGACCATTTATTTACATAGTCGACCTGAACATCTCTATCTCAGTTCATCCGGTGTTAGAGAGCTTTTGAAGTTTGGTCAGGATATTGCTTGCTATGTTCCTGAGAGTATTTTGGAGGAAATAAGAAATGAAAAAAAAGATTAGATGGCCCTTATATGTCATTGCGGCCTTAATTGTGACTTTCTTGGCATTTGTAGTGCCCTTGCCCTATTATATAGAGGTTCCAGGTGGTTCGGAAGATATTCGCCAAGTCCTTAAAGTCAATGACACAGAAGATAAGGAAGCTGGTGCCTATCAATTCGTTACGGTTGGTGTCCAACATGCCACTTTAGCTCATATGATTTATGCATGGTTGACGCCTTTTACAGATATTCGTAGTGCTCAGGAGACTACAGGTGGCTCTTCCGATGTTGAATTTATGCGGATCAATCAATTCTACATGCAAACATCGCAAAACATGGCCAAGTATCAAGGGCTAAAAACAGCTGGTAAAGATATCGAACTCAAATATCTTGGGGTTTATGTTTTGACTGTGACGGATAATTCGACCTTTAAAGGGATTCTTAACATCTCTGATACGGTCACAGCAGTCAATGATCAGACCTTTGATAGTTCCAAAGATTTGATTGATTATGTCAATTCTCAAAAACTAGGGGACTCCGTCAAGGTCACCTATGAAGAGGATGGGCAAACCAAGTCTGCAGAAGGTAAGATTATCACCTTGGAAAATGGCAAAAATGGGATTGGAATCGGTTTGATTGACCGTACGGAAGTGACCAGTGATGTCCCAATTCGCTTTTCAACAGCTGGTATCGGTGGTCCAAGTGCAGGTCTCATGTTTAGTCTGGCCATCTATACTCAAATAGCTGACCCTGGTCTTCGTAATGGTCGTATCGTTGCCGGTACAGGTACCATTGATCGCGATGGGAATGTGGGGGACATTGGAGGTATTGATAAGAAAGTTGTTGCTTCGGCTAGAGAAGGTGCTGCTATTTTCTTTGCCCCGGATAACCCTGTTAGCGAAGAAGAACAAAAAGCGCATCCTGATGCTAAAAACAACTACCAAACAGCCCTGGAAGCAGCTAGAACAATCAAGACAGATATGAAAATTGTTCCCGTTAAAACCCTACAAGATGCAATTGATTACTTGAAAAACAATCCCTAGTTTTTAAGTGAAGTTTCCAAACTAGCGCACAAACAGAGAAGATGGTATAATAGTCAAATGGTTCAATTATTATTCACTCTAAGCAGTCACATGCTCTTTATTTATGTGAGTTTTTACCTTTTAAAGGATCTTGTTAGATGGGAAAAGGTTTTAAAAGTGACAGCTGAGAATACAAGAAAAGTCCGTTTATTGATAGCTCTTTTCAGTATTGTAATGGGCTACATCATGAGTTCATTCTTTATCAGCCTGTATCAGTTGTGGCAAGAAGTGCTTAGAGGATTATTATAAAATCAAGAGTAAAGGAAATAAGTATGGAAAAAATTGTGGTTCAAGGTGGCGATAATCGTCTGGTAGGAAGTGTTACGATTGAAGGAGCAAAGAATGCAGTCTTGCCCTTGTTAGCAGCGACTATTCTGGCAAGTGAAGGAAAGACCGTCTTGCAGAATGTTCCTATCTTGTCAGATGTTTTCACCATGAATCAGGTGGTTCGTGGTTTGAATGCCAAGGTAGATTTTGATGAAGAAGCTCATCTTGTCGAGGTGGATGCGACTGGCAATATCACAGAGGAGGCTCCCTACAAGTATGTTAGCAAGATGCGCGCATCCATCGTTGTCTTGGGACCAATTCTTGCTCGTGTAGGTCATGCCAAGGTATCCATGCCAGGTGGTTGTACGATTGGTAGCCGCCCTATTGATCTTCATTTGAAAGGTTTAGAAGCCATGGGGGCTAAGATTAGTCAGACGGCTGGTTATATCGAAGCCAAGGCTGATCGCTTACATGGAGCTCATATCTACATGGACTTCCCAAGTGTTGGTGCAACGCAGAACTTGATGATGGCAGCGACCCTAGCTGATGGGGTGACAGTGATTGAAAATGCTGCGCGTGAGCCTGAGATTGTTGACCTAGCCATTCTCCTTAATGAAATGGGAGCTAAGGTTAAGGGTGCTGGTACAGAGACCATTACCATTACCGGTGTTGAGAAACTTCATGGTACGACTCACAATGTAGTCCAAGACCGTATCGAAGCAGGAACTTTTATGGTAGCTGCTGCTATGACTGGTGGTGATGTCTTGATTCGAGACGCTGTCTGGGAGCATAACCGTCCCTTGATTGCCAAGTTGCTTGAAATGGGAGTGGAAGTGACAGAGGAGACTGAAGGGATTCGAGTTCGCTCTCAACTAGAAAATCTAAAAGCTGTTCATGTGAAAACCTTGCCTCACCCAGGATTTCCAACAGATATGCAGGCTCAATTTACAGCCTTGATGACCGTCGCAAAAGGGGAGTCAACTATGGTGGAGACAGTTTTCGAAAATCGTTTCCAACATCTAGAAGAAATGCGTCGCATGGGCTTGCACTCTGAGATTATCCGTGATACAGCTCGTATTGTTGGTGGTCAACCTTTGCAGGGGGCAGAAGTTCTTTCAACTGACCTTCGTGCCAGTGCTGCCTTAATTTTGACAGGTTTGGTAGCACAAGGAGAAACTGTGGTCGGTAAATTGGTTCACTTGGATAGAGGTTACTACCGTTTTCATGAGAAGTTGGCACAGCTAGGTGCTAATATTCAGCGGATTGAGGCAAGTGATGAAGATGAATAAGAAATCAAGCTACGTAATCAAGCGTTTACTTCTAGTCATTTTGGTACTGTTTTTGGGTGCTCTAGCCCTAGGAATTGGCTTAATGGTAGGTTATGGAATCTTGGGCAAGGGTCAAGATCCATGGGCTATCCTGTCTCCAGCAAAATGGCAGGAATTGATTCATAAATTTACAGGAAATTAGGCTGGAGAACCAGTCTTTTTCTAGAGATAAGGAGAAAAATGGATAAAAAAACAAGACAGACACTGATCGGACTACTAGTGTTATTGCTTTTATCTGCGGGAAGCTATTATATCAAGCAGATGCAGTCGACAGCTAATAGTCCTAAAACAAAGGTTAGTCAGAAAAAACAAGCGTCTGAAGCTCCTAGTCAAGAATTGGCAGAGAGTGTCTTAACAGACGCAGTCAAGAGTCAAATAAAAGGGAGTCTGGAGTGGAATGGCTCAGGTGCTTTTATCGTCAATGGTAATAAAACAAATCTAGATGCCAAGGTTTCAAGTAAGCCCTACGCTGATAATAAAACAAAGACAGTGGGCAAGGAAACAGTGCCAACCGTAGCAAATGCCCTCTTGTCTAAGGCTACTCGTCAGTACAAGAATCGTGAAGAAACTGGGAATGGTTCGACTTCATGGACTCCTCCAGGCTGGCATCAGGTTAAGAATCTAAAGGGTACTTATACCCATGCGGTCGATAGAGGTCACTTGTTAGGCTATGCCTTAATCGGTGGCTTGGATGGTTTTGATGCCTCGACAAGCAATCCTAAAAACATTGCTGTTCAAACGGCCTGGGCAAATCAGGCGCAAGCCGAGGATTCGACTGGTCAAAACTACTATGAAAGTATGGTACGTAAGGCCTTGGATAAAAACAAGCGTGTCCGTTACCGTGTAACCCTTTACTACGCTTCAAACGAGGATTTGGTTCCTTCAGCTTCACAGATTGAAGCCAAGTCTTCAGACGGAGAGTTGGAATTTAATGTTCTAGTTCCCAATGTTCAAAAAGGGCTTCAATTGGATTACCGAACTGGAGAAGTGACTGTTACTCAGTAAAATATAACATAAACTCCTATGTCACTTGTGGATATAGGAGTTCTTTCTTACTAGTTTAAGCAGGGCTACAATAGACACTGATACTCAATGAAAATCAAAGTGCAAACTAGGAAGCTAGCCGCAGGTTGCTCAAAGCACAGTTTTGAGGTTGCAGATAAAGCTGACGTGGTTTGAAGAGATTTTCGAAGAGTATGGGAAAAATAATATGTACTGGACTATATTTTGTGATATAATAAAGGATAAGATACTATTTTAGGAGAAGAACTATGGAAGACCCAAGTAGTCAGAATTTGTTGCTACAATTTGTTTTATTGTTTATCTTGACGGTGTTAAATGCCTTTTTCTCAGCCACAGAAATGGCCATGGTGTCACTAAATCGTGCGCGGGTTGAACAAAAGGCAGAAGAAGGAGATAGACGCTATATCCGTCTGCTGAAGGTACTAGAAAATCCTAACCACTTTTTATCAACCATTCAAGTAGGGATTACCCTGATTACAATCTTATCAGGGGCGAGTTTGGCAGAAACTCTGGGACGAGAAATTGCATCTTGGCTTGGAAATGGCGAAACAGCTTATGCCGTTGCAAGTTTTCTATCTTTAGCATTTTTGACTTATATTTCCATCGTTTTTGGGGAATTATACCCTAAGAGAATCGCTCTTAATCTAAAGGATGCCTTGGCGATTCGTACAGCGCCAGTTATCATTGGGCTGGGGAAACTAGTTAGTCCCTTTGTTTGGCTCTTATCTGCATCTACCAATCTCTTGAGTCGCTTGACTCCGATGACCTTTGACGATGCTGACGAAAAAATGACCCGTGATGAAATTGAGTACATGTTGACAAATAGTGAAGAAACACTAGATGCTGACGAAATTGAGATGTTACAAGGGATTTTTTCACTAGATGAACTGATGGCCAGAGAAGTCATGGTTCCTCGAACGGATGCCTTTATGGTCGATATTCAGGATGATAGTCAAACCATCATCCAAAGTATTTTAAAACAAAATTATTCTCGTATCCCTGTCTATGATGGAGACAAGGATAACGTGATTGGAATCATTCACACCAAGAGTCTCCTTAATGCGGGCTTTGTGGACGGTTTTGACAATATTGTTTGGAAGAAAATCTTACAAGATCCACTTTTTGTTCCTGAAACTATTTTTGTGGATGACTTATTAAAAGAACTGCGCAATACTCAAAGACAAATGGCAATCTTGCTAGATGAATACGGTGGGATGGCTGGTTTGGTGACCCTGGAAGACCTCTTAGAGGAAATCGTTGGGGAAATCGATGACGAAACAGATAAGGCTGAAATCGAAGTTCATAAAATTGGAGAAGATACTTATATTGTTCAAGGTACCATGAATCTCAATGATTTTAATGACTACTTTGATGTTGAACTGGAAAGTGATGACGTTGATACCATCGCTGGTTATTATTTGACAGGAGTTGGGACCATTCCAACGACTGAGAGACTCAGTTATGAATTAGTCAGCCAAAACAAACAACTTATCCTAACCAATGATAAGGTGAAAAATGGACGTGTTACCAAGGTAAAAGTCCAAATTACCGAAGTTGAAATAGAAGAAGAAACAGAGTAAACTAGAGGCTTTTGTCACCAGGCGTGACGAAGCTTTTTCAGTTGATTTCATACTCTTCGAAAATCAAATTCAAACCGCGTCAACGTCGCCTTGCCGTACGCAAGTACAGCCTGCGGCTAGTTTCCTAGTTTGCTCTTTGATTTTCATTGAGTATCAAAAGATTGTCTCCTAAAAAGAAGTCTGGCCCAAATTCACCCCAAAAGTTTTTGTAAGTTATATGTATTTATCCGAAGAAAATAAAAAAAGCCCTTTAAACTGGGCTTTCTGTTTAAATGAAACCTGAAAAATCAAGTTATAGAAGGCGGTAGACGGATTTGAACCGACGATCAAGCTTTTGCAGAGCCGTGCCTTACCACTTGGCTATACCGCCTTAACGTTTATTATTATACCTTGAAAATGATTTTCAGTCAATAGCTTTTTTAGTTTTTTTGTGTCAATAAGCCTAAATATTCTGAAAATTCGTTTACTTTTCTTGAAATCTATGATATAATTGATGATAACCTATACTTTATTTATAAGAGGAGTAAATAAATGAAAAAAAGTCAAGTGCTTGCTGTAGCGGGAGCTACCTTATTAGCGTCAGGAGTTCTAGCTGCGTGTTCAAACACTAGTTCAAATAATGCTAAACTAGCAAAAGATTACCAATATGTTTATCAAACAGATCCAGAAACTTTGGATTATATCGTCAGCAATATCGATTCTACATCATTCGTCACAACAAATGCTGTAGATGGTTTGTTGGCTAATGATAAATATGGTAATCTGGTTCCTTCTATCGCTGAATCATGGACAGTTTCAAAAGATGGTTTGACTTATACCTATAAAATCCGTAAGGATGCTAAATGGGTGACAGCAGAGGGAGAAGAATATGCTCCTGTAACTGCTAAAGACTTCGTTACTGGTTTGAAACACGCCGTAGATGGAAAATCAAAAGGACTTTCAATCGTTAGCTCTTCTATTAAGGGATTAGAAGCCTATATCAAGGGTGAAACAAGTGATTTTTCAACCGTTGGAGTAAAAGCACTTGATGATCAAACACTAGAATATACCTTGAACCAGCCAGAAACTTTCTGGAATGACAAGACAACTAGTGGTGTTTTGATGCCGGTTAATGAAGAATTCTTAACTTCAAAAGGGGAAGGTTTTGGTGCCCCAACAGATGCTAACTCTATTCTTTATAACGGTCCATTTGTCTTGAAGTCTGTAACTCCAAAATCATCTATCGAGATGGCTAAAAATGATGCTTACTGGGACAAAGAAAATGTAAAAATTGAGAACGTTAAGTTCACTTTCTGGGATGGTAAGGACCAAGATGTGATTGCCAAAGGTTTTGCTGATGGTCAATATAGCAAGGCGCGTATCTTCCCTACAAGTTCTACATATGAAAAATATGCAGCTGACTTTAAAGATAACATTTACTTTAATGAACCAGGAGCGGGTGTTGCAACTGTCAGCTTGAACTATGGCCGTACAACGTATAATCACACTGCCAAAACAAGTGATGCCCAAAAGACATCTACTCAGAAAGCATTGCTAAACAAGGAATTCCGTCAAGCCTTGAACTTTGCTGTCGATCGCAATTCTTACTCAGCTCAAACAAATGGTACTGATGGAGCTGCAGTAGCTATCCGTAATACATTTGCACCTTATAATCTTCAAGTTGGTAAGAAAACATTTGGTGAATTGGTACAAGATAGCTTGGCTAAGACAAATTCTTCTACTTGGTCAAACGTGTCTCTAGCAGATTCTCAAAATGGACTTTACAATGAAGAAAAAGCGAAAGAAGTCTTTGCTAAAGCTAAATCAAGCCTACAAGCTGAAGGTGTTGAGTTCCCAATCCACTTGGATGCCTTGGTTATTCAAGAATCAACAGCGGTTGTAAACCGTGTTCAATCATTGAAACAATCAATTGAAAAAGTATTGGGTTCAGATAATGTTGTTGTAGACTTACAACAAATGACTCAAGCAGAAGCTTTACCAATTTCATTTAGCGCTCCAACAGCTAAAGAGCAAGACTGGGATATCCATACCTTGCTAGGATGGAACCCTGACTATCAAGATCCTTCTACTTTCTTGGATCAATTCGTCCTTAAGGGAGGAAGCACTCGTCTTTACCTTGGTATTGACCAAAACACAGATGCATCAGTAGTAAGCAAACTTGGTTTAGCTGACTATGGAAAATTACTTGATGACGCAAACAGCGAAAACCAAGATGTTCAAAAACGTTATGAAAAATACGCGGTGGCACAAGCTTGGTTGACTGACAATGCTTTGACAATTCCAGTAATGGCTTCTCCAAAAGAAACAGCCGTTTCATATGTTTCAAAAGTTCTACCATTTAGCTCTTCATATTCAGTAGCCGGCCTTAAAGGTGAAAATTCAGGATACTTGAAGTACACTGAAGTTGGTGAAAAAGCAATCACCAAAGAAGAGTATGAAAAAGCTCGTGAAAAATGGTTGAAAGAAAAGACTGAGTCAAACGAGAAAGCTCAAAAAGAATTGGCAAGTCATGTGAAGTAAATAATTTTCAATAGAACTTTCTCTCCATGAGGAGAAGGTTCTTTTGGGATTTTTAAAGGAAATGATATGAAAAAATATATTTTTATGCGTGTTTTGCGGTCATTGGTTTCTATCTTCTTAGTAACAACCTTGACTTACACGATTATCTATACAATGGTTCCTCGAAAATTGATTTTCAAACAGGATACCAACTATAACAAGATTGCTACAACTGCTGATAAACGTGATAACTATGAGAATACCGTTTATGAGCGTATGGGCTATATCGAGTACTACGATACCAAAGAGTTGCAAGAAAAAGCTAGCCAGATGGATGCTTCTGTAACAGTTGAAGCCAATGATACCAACAAGGCTATCTATGAAAAATACATCAAACAAATCGGTCATGGTTGGACCCTGGGAGAATTTACTGAAAGTGGCCAATTCTACGCTACACGTGAAATTCCAATTTTTGAACGTGTGTTTAAATTCTATGCAAACTTGCTTGATATCGACCACACAAACAAGATTCAGGACCCAGAAAATCCAAATTTGGAGCGTTATTTGCGTTTTGAAAATGATCCCGCTATCGGCTGGTCTCTGGTAGGTTCAGGGACTAAACACAAGTACCTCTTGTACTTCAATAGTCAGTTCCCATTTGTTCACCAAAACTTTGTGAACTTGAATTTGGGTGATTCATATCCAACTTATGCTAATACTCCTGTGCTTCAAGTTATCACACAAGGACAAGGTCAAACTAAGACATCAGAAGTGCAATTCCCAACTGGTAAGAAAACATCTTCAGTTAATATCTACTCAAGAACCTACAAATCGCCTAGTCAGGCTGATTCTCGTGAAGTAGCTAACTATGGGAAAGATGACCCATATACTGCAACTGAAAGCAACTACCAATATCCTTCTATGATTGCTAGCTCTGCAGTCGTTGGATTGATTGGTTTGGTGATTTCTTATGCGATTGCCGTGCCACTTGGTTCAGCTATGGCTCGCTTCAAGAATACTTGGATTGATAGCTTCTCAACAGGGTTTTTGACCTTCTTGATGGCCCTTCCAACCATTGCCTTGGTTTACATTGTTCGTTTGATTGGATCATCAATTGGTCTTCCAGATTCATTCCCTATCTTGGGTGCTGGAGATTGGCGTTCGTATGTTTTACCAGCAGTTATCCTTGGTTTATTGGGTGCTCCTGGTACAGCTATTTGGATTCGTCGTTACATGATTGACTTGCAATCACAGGACTTTGTTCGTTTTGCTCGTGCAAAAGGTTTGTCTGAAAAAGAAATTTCAAACAAACACATCTTTAAAAATGCCATGGTTCCGCTGGTTTCAGGAATTCCTGGTGCTGTTATCGGGGTTATCGGTGGTGCAACCCTTACTGAAACAGTCTTCGCTTTCCCAGGTATGGGTAAAATGTTGATTGACTCTGTAAAAGCATCTAATAACTCTATGGTCGTAGGTCTTGTCTTCATCTTTACATGTATTTCTATCTTCTCACTTCTTTTGGGAGATATTTGGATGACTATTATTGACCCACGTATTAAATTGACTGAGAAAGGAGGCAAATAATGTCTACAATCGATAAAGAAAAATTTCAGTTCGTAAAACGTGACGATTTTGCCTCTGAAGCCATTGATGCGCCAGCCTATTCATACTGGGGCTCAGTGTTTAGACAATTTATGAAGAAGAAATCAACTGTAGTCATGTTGGGAATCTTGGTAGCTATCATTTTGATGAGTTTCATCTACCCAATGTTTTCTAAGTTTGATTTCAATGATGTCAGCAAAGTAAACGACTTTAGTGCTCGTTATATCAAGCCAAATGCTGAGCATTGGTTCGGTACAGACAGTAACGGTAAATCTCTCTTTGACGGTGTCTGGTTCGGAGCTCGTAACTCTATCCTCATTTCTGTGATTGCGACAGTGATTAACTTGGTTATCGGTGTTTTTGTCGGTGGTATTTGGGGAATTTCAAAATCAGTTGACCGTGTGATGATGGAAGTTTATAATGTCATCTCAAACATCCCATCTCTTTTGATTGTCATTGTCTTGACTTACTCAATCGGAGCTGGATTCTGGAATCTGATTTTTGCTATGAGTGTGACTACTTGGATTGGTATTGCTTACTCAATTCGTATTCAGATCATGCGTTATCGTGACTTGGAGTATAACCTTGCTTCACGTACACTTGGAACACCAACCTTTAAGATTGTTGTAAAAAACATTATGCCACAATTGGTATCTGTTATCGTTACGACGACATCTCAAATGCTTCCAGCCTTTATCTCATACGAAGCTTTCCTTTCATTCTTTGGACTTGGATTGCCGATTACAGTTCCAAGTTTAGGTCGTTTGATTTCAGATTACTCTCAGAACGTAACGACAAATGCATACCTCTTCTGGATTCCATTGACAACTCTTGTCTTGGTATCCTTATCCCTTTTCGTAGTTGGTCAAAACTTAGCGGATGCTAGTGATCCACGTACACATAGATAGGAGTAGAAATGACAAAAGAAAAAAATGTAATTTTGACTGCTCGCGATATTGTCGTGGAATTTGACGTTCGTGACAAAGTATTGACAGCCATTCGCGGCGTTTCCCTTGAACTAGTTGAAGGAGAAGTATTAGCCTTGGTAGGTGAGTCAGGATCAGGAAAATCTGTTTTGACAAAGACTTTCACAGGTATGCTTGAAGAAAATGGTCGCATTGCCCAAGGTAGCATTGACTACCGTGGTCAAGATTTGACAGCTTTATCTTCTCACAAGGATTGGGAACAAATTCGTGGCGCTAAGATTGCGACTATCTTCCAAGATCCAATGACTAGTTTGGACCCAATTAAAACAATTGGTAGTCAGATTACAGAAGTTATTGTAAAACACCAAGGAAAAACAGCTAAAGAAGCGAAAGAATTGGCCATTGACTACATGAATAAGGTTGGGATTCCAGATGCAGATAGACGTTTTGATGAATACCCATTCCAATATTCTGGAGGAATGCGTCAACGTATCGTTATTGCGATTGCTCTTGCCTGCCGACCTGATGTCTTGATTTGTGATGAGCCAACGACTGCCTTGGATGTGACCATCCAAGCTCAGATTATTGATTTGTTGAAATCTTTACAAAACGAGTACCATTTCACAACAATCTTTATCACCCACGACCTTGGTGTGGTGGCAAGTATTGCAGATAAGGTAGCGGTTATGTATGCAGGAGAAATCGTTGAGTATGGAACTGTTGAGGAAGTCTTCTATGACCCTCGCCATCCATATACATGGAGTCTCTTGTCTAGCTTGCCTCAGCTTGCTGATGATAAAGGGGATCTTTACTCAATCCCAGGAACACCTCCGTCACTTTATACTGACCTGAAAGGGGATGCCTTTGCCTTGCGTTCTGACTATGCAATGCAAATTGACTTCGAACAAAAAGCTCCTCAATTCTCAGTATCAGAGACACATTGGGCTAAAACTTGGCTACTTCATGAGGATGCTCCAAAAGTAGAAAAACCAGCTGTGATTGCAAATCTCCATGATAAGATTCGTGAAAAAATGGGATTTGCCCATCTGGCTGACTAGGAGGAAGGAAATGTCTGAAAAATTAGTAGAAATCAAAGATTTAGAAATTTCCTTCGGTGAAGGAAGTAAGAAGTTTGTCGCAGTTAAAAATGCTAACTTCTTTATCAACAAGGGAGAAACTTTCTCGCTTGTAGGTGAGTCAGGTAGTGGGAAAACAACTATTGGTCGTGCCATCATCGGTCTTAATGATACAAGTAATGGGGATATCATTTTTGATGGTCAAAAGATTAATGGTAAGAAATCGCGTGAACAAGCTGCAGAATTGATTCGTCGTATCCAGATGATTTTTCAAGATCCTGCCGCAAGTTTGAATGAACGTGCGACTGTTGATTATATTATTTCTGAAGGTCTTTACAATCATCATCTGTTCAAGGATGAAGAAGAACGTAAAGAGAAAGTTAAAAATATTATCCGTGAAGTGGGGCTTCTTGCTGAGCACTTGACTCGTTACCCTCATGAATTCTCAGGTGGTCAACGTCAACGTATCGGTATTGCCCGTGCCTTGGTCATGCAACCAGACTTTGTTATTGCGGATGAGCCCATTTCAGCCTTGGACGTTTCTGTGCGTGCTCAAGTCTTGAACTTGCTCAAAAAATTCCAAAAAGAACTTGGTTTGACCTATCTCTTCATCGCCCATGACTTGTCTGTCGTTCGCTTTATTTCAGATCGTATCGCAGTTATTTACAAGGGTGTTATTGTAGAGGTTGCAGAAACAGAAGAATTGTTTAACAATCCAATTCATCCATATACTCAAGCCTTGCTTTCAGCGGTACCAATCCCAGATCCAATCTTGGAACGTAAGAAGGTCTTGAAGGTTTACGACCCAAGTCAACACGACTATGAGACTGATAAGCCATCTATGGTAGAAATCCGTCCAGGTCACTATGTTTGGGCTAACCAAGCCGAATTAGCGCGTTACCAACAAGGGTTAAACTAATAATGGTTTTATAATTTCCATATCAATTTTTATGGGAATTATAAACCTTTTTTTGTTGGACTGATTTGAAAAAATCTTTGAAAGTATCCTGAAAGAATTTTCGAAAAATTTTAAAAAATTCTGAAATATTCTTGACAGCTGATGAAAAAGGTGGTAAGATAGGAAACATCAAAAAAGAAAGCAGAAAAAGAAATGAATAAGAGACAAGCTGTAACGATGAATCAAAACTTTTACTTTAGCTACTTTAGATAGTGTTTGTAGACATGTCACCATGGATGCAAACAGTTCAAGCAATTTGTTTGTATCTATGTGGCTAAGATTTTTGATTGTGGTCCATATAGATGAATATCTAAATGGACTAGCTAAGTTGTAACTTGTTAGCTTATTTCAAGCATCCGTTTAGATATTATCTAGGCGGTTTTTTGTTTTATCTTTTCTGAGAAGGAGTTTCATTATGAAAGTTGTTCGAAAATTACTAGCCCCTCTCTTGGTAGTGGGGATTCTCTTGACCTCTCTGATTAGTTTGCATCAGTTGAAGGCAGATAAGAAAAAAGATGTGTTTCGTATCGGTATTTCGCAATTTATTACCCACCAGTCCTTAGACGCTACTAGAGAAGGGTTTGTGGATGAGCTTGCCAAGCAAGGCTATGCTGAAGGGAAAAATATCGAGATTGATTTGCAAAATGCACAGGGAGAACAACGAAACCTAAAAACGATTTCCCAGCAACTAGCAGAATCTAGTGATGTCGTTCTAGCTATCGCAACGCCTTCTGCTCAGAGCTTGGCTAATACAACACAAACGACACCGGTTATCTTTTCAGCTGTAACAGACCCTGTCAGTGCCAAGTTGGTAGAGTCAAGAGAGCATCCTGGGGGCAATGTAACTGGAACAAGTGATCAGTCATCAGATGCTATCTCAACCCAAATCAATTTGATAAAGAAAGTGTTGCCAAAAGCTAAAACAATTGGAATCCTCTATACTCAGAGCGAGCCAAACTCAGTTGTCCAAAAGGATGAAGCTAAGCGACTTCTGGAAGAAAAAGGCTTTACCGTTGTTGAAAAAACAATCTTGGACAGTAACAATGTCAAAGCGGCAGCAGAGAGTTTGATGGCAGAAGTGGATATGGTTTTTGTACCAACGGACAATATCATTTCGTCAACCATGGAAACAGTTAAGCAGGTTTCTATTAAACACAAGGTTCCAGTATTCGGTGGCTCAACGGAAATGATTGCGGTTGGTGGTTTGTATAACTACGGTACCAATTATGAAGAATTGGGACGGCAGACAGCCCGCATGTTGATTCGTGTCTTAAAAGGTGAGAAACCAGAAAATATAGCAGTTGAGTTGCCTGAAAAACTGGAATTGCATACCAATCAAGAAATGGCAGATGCACTAGGAATTGATATTAGTAAGTTGGAAAGCAAGGAATAGGGAGGTTTAAGATGAGTTTTGTATTATCTAGTTTATCAGAAGGTTTGTTGTGGTCGATTATGGCCATTGGAGTTTACTTGACTTTCCGTATTTTGGATATTGCGGATATGACTGCTGAAGGAGCCTTTCCTTTGGGGGCAGCTGTCGTTGTATCGCAGATACAGGCAGGGACAAATCCTTGGATTGCGACCTTACTTGCTTTGCTGGCAGGTATGGTAGCTGGTCTTGTATCAGGAATGCTCCACACCAAGATGAAAATCCCAGCTCTCTTGACAGGGATTGTGACCTTGACAGGGCTTTATTCAATCAATATTAAAATCATGGGCAGTGTGCCCAACCTTTCCTTGGGAGATTCTTCAACTGTCTTTAAACAATTGGCGAGCTTGGGGCTGACAAATGAAGAAGCTGTTTTCTCATTCAGTTTGGCCTGTCTCCTACTTGTTTGTTTGGTCTTGACTCTTTTGATGAAAACGGAGATTGGATTGGTCTTGCGTTCGACTGGGGACAATATTCCGATGAGTGAGGCTAATGGGGTCAATGTAGACACCATGAAGATTGTTGGTTACATGATTTCAAATGGTTTGATTGCCCTGTGTGGTTCCTTGTTCGCTCAAAATGATGGATTTTCAGACGTAACCTCTGGGACAGGAACCATCGTTGTTGGTTTGAGTGCAGTTATTATTGCAGAAGTTTTGATACACGACTTGACCATTGGAGGTCGCTTGTTATCCATCGGAATCGGTGCTATTGTTTACCGTTTGATTATTTTAAATATCTATGAAATTCCAAATCTAGATCAAAACTTGGTACGTCTCTTTAATGCAATTTTGCTCGCCTTAGTTTTATTTGCACCAGAATTGCAAAAGAGATTAAAGATTCGTGGTCTGAAATTGAGAAATGAATAGGAGGAGAAAGTTATGGCAAGTTTGTTAACACTTGAAAATATTCACAAAACATTTGAAGCAGGGACGGTCAATGAGAACCATGTCCTCAAAGGATTAGATTTAGAAGTTGAAGAGGGAGATTTTATCTCTGTGATTGGTGGAAATGGAGCAGGGAAATCCACTTTGATGAATATCTTGGCTGGCAATCTATCGGTGGATGAAGGGGACCTTTTATTGGCAGGTAAATCCATTAAAAATCTGAGTGTAAGAAAGAGAGCCAAGGATATCGCCCGTGTTTTTCAAGATCCTAAGATGGGAACAGCTTCTCGTTTGACGATTGAGGAGAATATGGCTATTGCCTTGAGACGCGGGCAGAAGAGAGGGCTTGGTTGGGGAGTGAAGGAGAAGGATAGAATCCAGTTCCAAGAGGCCTTGAAAGAGCTGAATATTGGCCTTGAAAATCGCTTGAAAGTAGATACTCAATATCTCTCAGGAGGACAAAGACAGGCCTTGACCCTAGTCATGGCAGCTCTGGTGAAACCCAAACTTTTGCTTTTGGATGAACATACTGCGGCCCTTGATCCAAAAACTAGTCAAATGGTGATGGATTTGACGCAAAAGATTGTGGAACACCATCAGTTGACGACTTTGATGATTACCCATGATATGAACCATGCGATTGAGTATGGTAATCGTCTCATTATGCTCTATCAAGGCAAGATAGTGGTGGATGTCAAGGGAGAGGAGAAAAAGCATCTGACAGTTGAAGATCTCATGCATCTCTTCCAGAAAAATAGTGGCCAAAGTCTAGTCAGTGATGAATTGGTTCTGGGATAAAGAAAAACACCACACTTTGTAAGACACAAGGTGTGGTTGTATTTTATCTCTTAGACCAAGTTCTCTTCATAAAGAGAAGTAGGATTGGGTATATCTCCAAGCGGCCTGCAATCATTGCAAAGGAGAGGAGAATTTTTGAGATAGGACTAAAGATTGAGAAACTAGAAGTGGTTCCTAGGATAGGCCCAATATTATTGAAACAGCTAAAGACAGCGCTGGTCACAACCAGAAAATCATTGCTATCTAGGCTGACAATAAAGATAAGGGATAGCAAAATCATAGAATAGATGACAAAGTACTTGAGAATCTTATGCTGGGTATCTTTGTCAATCACTGTTTTATTAACATGGAGGGTCAAAACACGGTGGGGCGATAGGATTGACAAAATCTGATTTTTAGCAATTTTTGAAAGGATAAGACCTCGAATAACCTTGAGTCCACCTGCGGTTGAACCAGCAGAGCCACCGATACCCATGAGGAAGAGAAGGATAAACTGGGAGAAGAGGGGCCAGTTGGTAATATCTCCGTAACCAAAACCAGTCGTTGTAATGATATTGGAAACCTGGAAGAAGGCCATTTCAAAGCTCTTGGAAAATCCTGAGTAGAGATAGAGGGTATTGAGGCTAATCAAGCCTGTCGAAACCAGCACGATGACCAAGTAAGCCCGAAGTTCTTCGTCACCAAAGAAGGCTTTGACGCGACGGAGCATGAGGTAGTAGTAGAGATTGAAATTTACCCCAAAAACCAAAACCCCGATACTAACCAGATAGGTAATCAGTGAGCTACCATAGTGAGCAATTCCATCGTTATAGACTGTAAAACCTCCTGTACCTGCTGTTCCCATGGCAATGACAAAACTATCAAATAGGGGCATGCCAGCCAGATAATAGATGATGACAAAGAGGGAGAAGAGAGCTAGATAAAGGAGATAGAGAATCTGGGCAGTGTTTTTTAGTTTGGATACTACTTTACCAAAAACAGGGCCAGGAACCTCAGCCTTCATCACTTCTAGGTGACTATTCTTGGCATTATCCATAATAGCAAGTGCAAAAACAAGCACTCCCATCCCTCCAATCAAGTGGGTAAAACTTCGCCAGAAGAGGAGGGAGCGACTGAGGACCGAAACGTCGTTCAGAATAGTTGCTCCAGTAGTTGTAAAGCCAGAGCTGATTTCAAAAAAGGCATCGATAACGCTGGGAATTTGCCCAGCAAAAACAAAGGGGAGACCGCCAAAGAAAGACCAAAGGATCCAACAGAGGGCAACAATCAAGACTCCCTCCTTGGCATAAATCCGTTGATTTTTTGGCTTTTGTAAAATTCCTGAACCGCCTAGTAATACGAGAATCCCTATTGTTGAAAAGAGGGCTGTAAAGACTTGGCTCGATTCACGGTAATAGAGAGCAACAACTACAGGAACCAAAAGAAGAACAGCTTCAATCAAAAGTAATTTTGAAAGGAGGTAGCGAATCATACTTTTATTCATTACTTACCTCGCAATCAAGTCATAAATCTTGGTGATGTTTGGCAACAGGGTTGTTACTAGGAGCTTGTCTCCAACTTCCAGCATATCCTCCCCAGTTGGGAAAATAGTCTTGCCCTTTCGAATGATAGCTGCAATCAGAACCCCTTTTTTCAATTTCAGTTGAGAAAGAGGTTTGGCAGTCATCTTATTAGCTTCCTTGATATGGAATTGCAGGGTTTCGATTTGGCCATTGGCTAGATGGTGCATGGCCTGAAGGTCTGAATACTGGGCATTAACCCGACCACGAATAAAGTGCATGATTGTATCTACAGCGATGCTTTTAGGTGTGATGATACTTGAAAAATCAGGTGCATTGATAATCTCGAGGAGACTGGTACGATTGACCTTGGTGATATTTTTTTGTACACCTACCCTGTCAAGGAACATAGAGGTAATCAGATTTTCCTCATCGACCCCTGTTAGAGTTGCAACGGCATCATAGTTTTGAGCACTTTCTTCCAGCAGGATATCTTTTGCGGTACCATCTCCTTGAACGATGTAGAGATTTGGGAATTTCTCGCTAAAGAAGCTGGCGATTTCAGGATTGATTTCAATAACCTTGGTATCGATACGACTGTCTTTGAGAATACCTAGAAGATAATAAGCAATTCTACCTGCGCCAACAATAAGAAGACTCTTCACGGCACGAGACTTGAAATAATTATGGAAGAGCATCATGTCAACACGGTTACCAGTGACAAAGATTCTATCTTTATCCTGTACAGTCATGTCACCGCTTGGAATGATAATTTGATGATCCCTCTCTATCGCACAGACAATGACATTGCCAAATTTTTTCCGAAAATCAGAAATGGGCATTTGGCAAAGACCGCTGGAGGATTTAACAGTGAATTCCATCAAGCTTACCCGTCCACCAAAGAAACGTTCGACAGATAGGGCGTTGGGGAAGTCAATGATGTTGGCAATAGCGCGGGCAGCCAAGAGCTCAGGGTTAACGATAAGAGAAAAACCGAGAATATTCTTTTCCTTGAAATAAGAGTTAGAATATTCAGGGTTCCGCACCCGAACGATGGTCTCTTTAGCTCCCATTTTTTTGGCTAGAACGGCTGCAATCATGTTGACTTCATCGTATTCAGTCAGGGCGATAAAGATATCACAATCCTGGACACTGGCTTGCTCAAGGATGGTAAAATCGGCCCCGTTACCAAGGATACCCATGATATCAAAGCGATTGACAATATGATTGAGGACAGTTTCGTCTTGCTCAATCAGCAAAACATCATGCTTTTCTGCAACCAAGGAGCGACAGAGGGCAGAACCAACTTTTCCCCCTCCGACAAGGATAATTTTCATAATAAAACCTACTTCTTCATTATGTAACTATCATACCTTTTTTCAAGAAAAAATGCACCTACTAGCTAATCACCAGAGTTTTTAGTAGGAAATTTGCTATAAGGTAAAACTATACCCTAATCAATTGAAATAGCTATTAGCACCTTTCTCTGAAATATGGTATGATAAAGGATATACAAGGAGATAAAATGAATAATAATTTACTGGTATTACAATCAGACTTTGGTTTGGTAGATGGTGCGGTATCGGCTATGATTGGAGTGGCTTTAGAAGAGTCTCCAACCTTAAAAATCCATCACTTGACGCACGATATCACGCCTTATAATATTTTTGAGGGGAGCTATCGTCTCTTTCAGACGGTGGATTACTGGCCTGAGGGAACGACTTTTGTATCGGTGGTCGATCCAGGTGTCGGCTCGAAACGTAAGAGTGTGGTTGCTAAGACTGCAAAAAATCAATACATTGTCACGCCAGATAATGGAACGCTTTCTTTTATCAAGAAACACGTTGGCATTGTGGCTATTCGTGAGATTTCTGAAGTGGCCAATAGACGTCAAAACACAGAGCATTCTTATACTTTCCACGGTCGTGATGTTTATGCTTATACTGGTGCTAAACTAGCCAGCGGTCACATTTCTTTTGAGGAAGTGGGACCAGAGCTCAGTGTAGACCATATTGTAGAGCTTCCAGTCGTAGAGACCATCATTGAAGATCATCTGGTGAAGGGAGCTATTGATATTCTGGATGTGCGTTTTGGTTCGCTTTGGACCTCTATCACGCGAGAAGAATTTTACAAGCTGGAACCAGAATTCGGTGACCGTTTTGAAGTGACTATCTATCACGCTGATATGCTGGTCTATCAAAATCAGGTTGTTTATGGCAAATCATTTGCAGATGTGAGAATTGGGCAACCAATCCTTTACATCAACTCTCTCTATCGTTTAGGTCTGGCTATCAACCAAGGTTCCTTTGCCAAGGCCTATAATGTGGGTGTCGGTTCATCTTGGACCATTGAAATAAAGAAAATAGAATCATAAAATAGGAGAATATAGATGAAAAATCAATCAATTAAACAAGTTGTTGCTATCGGTGTTGGAGCTGCGCTCTTTGTTGTCATCGGGATGATCAGCATTCCGACACCCGTTCCAAATACAAGCATCCAGCTTCAGTATGCGGTACAGAGCCTCTTATCTATCATTTTTGGCCCTCTAGTGGGATTACTTGTTGGTTTAATTGGGCATGCAGTGAAGGACTCGCTTGCTGGCTACGGTCTTTGGTGGACTTGGATTATTGCTAGTGGTCTCTTTGGTCTAGCTGTCGGACTCTTTAGAAAATACATTCGAGTAACACAGGGTGTTTTTGAGTTGAAGGATATTGTCTTCTTTAACCTCATTCAGATTGTTGCAAATGCTCTTGTTTGGGGTGTCTTGGCACCACTTGGAGATGTTGTGATTTATCAAGAAGCAGCAGAAAAAGTATTTGCCCAAGGGATTGTTGCGGGAATTGCTAATGCAGTAACTGTAGCTATCGCAGGTACCCTTCTTTTGATAGCTTATTCACGTACACAGACTCGTTCAGGAAGTTTGAAAAAGGATTAACATAAAGGAAAAGGCTGGGCAACCAGTCTTTTTGCTGTTTATAGGCTAGTCGGGTAAGCAATTTAGGCTAGGAATCTTGTTGGCGCTAAGTTTTTAAGAGAAGAGTCTGCAAGAAGGGGTAGATTTATGATAAAATAGAAGTCTAAGAAGCGAATGAAGAGAGTAAGATGAAAGAAGCTATAATTGAGTGGAAGGATTTCTCTTTCCAGTATGAAACGCAACAAGAACCGACCTTGCAAGGAGTGGACTTAACCATTTATAAGGGAGAGAAAGTCTTAATTGTTGGGCCATCTGGGTCAGGTAAGTCTACCTTGGGTCAGTGTTTGAATGGAATTATTCCCAATATTTACAAGGGTCAGATGTCTGGAGAATTTTTGATCAAGGGGCAAGCAGCCTTTGATATGAGTATCTATGATAAATCTCATCTAGTCAGTACAGTTTTGCAGGATACAGATGGGCAGTTTATCGGCTTGTCCGTGGCAGAGGACTTGGCTTTTGCTCTGGAAAATGACGTGACAGCTCTAGATGAGATGAAAGGTCGTGTTCATAAATGGGCTGAAAAGCTGGACCTTATCCCTTTACTAGCTCAGCGTCCCCAGGATTTGTCAGGTGGACAAAAGCAGCGGGTCAGTCTGGCTGGTGTCTTGATTGATGAAAGTCCGATTCTCTTGTTTGATGAACCACTCGCCAATCTAGATCCCAAGTCAGGTCAGGATATTATCGAATTGATTGATCAGATTCATAAGGAAGAGGGAACAACGACACTTATTATTGAGCATCGTTTGGAGGATGTTCTGCATAGACCTGTGGATCGGATTGTCTTGATAAACGATGGTCGTATCCTCTTTAATGGGAGTCCTGACCAGTTACTGGCGACTGATTTATTGACACAAAATGGAATTCGAGAACCCCTTTATCTAACCACTCTCCGTCAATTGGGTGTGGATTTAGCCAAGGAAGAACAGTTAGCAAATCTGGATAACTTGTCTATCTCAAAAGGTCAGGTTCAGCTGCAGAATGAACTGGCAAAAGAAACCGTAGAATTGCAGTCACTCTTTAAATTAGAGGATTTGTCTTTTTCTTATGATGATAGACCGATTTTAAAATCCATTTATCTGGATATTAAAAAGGGCGAAAAGATTGCCATTGTCGGGAAAAATGGAGCAGGGAAGTCAACTCTAGCCAAGGCCTTAAGTAACTTTATCCAAACTGAAGGCCGATATCTGTGGGAAGGACAGGATATAAAAGGAGATTCTGTTGCAGAGCGGGCTGAACGAGTAGGCTATGTGCTGCAAAATCCCAATCAAATGATTTCAACCAACATGATTTTTGATGAAGTGGCTCTGGGACTTCGCTTGCGAGGTGTGAACGAGCAGGAAATTGAAACAAGAGTTTATGAAACTTTGAAAATCTGTGGTCTCTATGAATTTCGTAATTGGCCCATTTCTGCCCTGTCATTTGGTCAGAAAAAACGTGTCACTATTGCCTCAATTTTGGTCTTGGGAGCTGAAATAATTCTCTTAGATGAACCGACTGCGGGTCAAGACCAGAAGAACTATACTGAGATTATGGAATTTCTCGAAGAGTTACATCAAAAAGGGCATACCATTGTCATGATTACTCATGATATGCAATTGATGCTGGATTATTCAGACCGAGCTCTTGTCATGGTGGATGGGGAATTGATTGCCGATACTGATCCAGCTAGTCTTTTGAGCAATCCTGAGCTGTTAGTAAAAGCCAATCTAAAAGAAACTTCAATCTTCAACTTGGCTAAAAAACTAGACGTGGATCCACTTGCTTTAACGGCATTTTACAAAGAAAGGAGAGAAGGATGCAAGCTAAATTAATCGGTTACCAGCATAGAGATACTGTGATTCATCGCTTGTCAGGCGCTGGTAAACTCCTCTTTTTCATTCTCGTATCATTGGCGGCCATGATTAGCTATGATACCAGACTGCTTGTTCTGATTGCCATCTTTTCGGTCTTTCTCCTCTATTTGTCAGAAATCCGCTTTAAAGATGTTTCCTTTGTGGCCGTTTTTGCGATGGTATTTGCCGTTTTAAACGTTTTTATGGTCTATCTCTTTTCTCCCGAGTATGGGGTTGGACTGTACGGAGAGAGAAGTGTGATTTGGCAGGGAATTGGTGCCTACACTCTGACCAGCCAAGAGCTCTTTTATCTGCTAAATTTGGCTATTAAGTACCTTTGCACCATTCCTTTAGCGATTATCTTTTTGATGACAACCCATCCTAGTCAGTTTGCTTCCAGTTTAAATCAAATCGGTGTGCCTTATAAGATTGCCTATTCTGTCAGCCTGGCCTTGCGCTATATACCAGATTTGCAGGAAGAATTCTTTACCATCAAGATGTCTCAGGAAGCGCGTGGGATGGAATTATCCAAGAAAGCTTCTCTCATGCAACGAATCAAAGGCAATCTGCGCATTATCACTCCTCTGATTTTCAGCTCGTTAGAACGCATTGATACCATCGCAACCGCCATGGAGCTTCGACGCTTTGGGAAAGAGAAAAAACGCACTTGGTATAGTTATCAGGCCTTGAAAAAAGGAGATTATCTTACCTTGCTCTTGGCAGCCTTGTTTTTAGTAGCTAGTTTACTACTTATCTTGCAGAATCACGGACGATTTTACAACCCTTGGAAATAGTATTGTCAAAGTTTTCATTAGATAAGTAAAGAGAAATTATTCNATAACTTTTTATTGATAGATTGTATGAGAAATAAAGTTAATAATTGTATACTTGAAACTTTTTGACAAAATATGAATTAGTTTGAATACTTTATAGTAGAATTTACACTACAAAATCAAAGTTATTCAAATATAATCATTTTCAACTAAGTTCAGTGTCATAATGTAGAGACGATATAAAATAGTAAAAGTACTTAATTTAAATCGTGTTAATTTCACTTTGTGTAAACATGAGAAAATTTGAATGTAGATAATGATGGGAGAGGATTTGTAATGATCAGTTTAGAGCTGTTGTCTGAAGAAAATAGTTTAGACGTCTATTCTTTTGAAAAAGAAAATCGAGAGTATTTTGAACGAAATTTATCTCCTAGACCAGCTAACTATTTTGATTTAGAAGGTTTTAAAGAAATTACGAGGGAATTGTTAACGGAACAAACGAATCGGGATGTCTACATGCATCTTATCAGAGATTCGCAAGGCGCTATGGTCGGAAGAATTAATTTAAGTGTTTTAGAGAATAATCGAAAAACAGCAGAGCTTGGGTATAGGATTGGGGAAAATGTTAGCAATTTAGGTTATGCCAGCGAAGCGGTTAAACTCGTTTTAGAAAAAGCCTTCACGACTTATGGTTTCAATAGAATCATTGCAGGAACGGCAACAGGTAATCTAGCCTCTCAGAGGGTGCTTTTAAAAAATGGCTTTACCTTTAGTAGGGTTATAGAAAATGACTTACAAATTCATAATGAGTGGGTTCATACAGCAGTATTTGAGATAACGAGGTCATAATATCATCATTCCCAGTCCACAGATAGGTATAAAAGAGTAAGCAATTTTTGCAGATATTTAAGAATTTTCTCCTAGAAACCCTTGGAAATAGCTTGAAAAAAGGTAAATTCCCAAACTAAGTTCCACCGCTAATCCAAGTGGAAGTTAGTCTGATAAAAATTCTAAAAACCAGTGGAAATCCGTGTCAGGGTAAGTTCCACTGGTTTTAATCATGCTTGATTTCATCGCTTCTGTAGCCAAAATGAATCGAAAAAAAGAGCGCACAAAATCCCCTCATCTGAAAGCGTTTCAGATTAAGTTCCGCTATGGTGGAAGTTAGTGTGAGACGTTTGAATGGGGTTGAAGAT